>JAGQVA010000816.1 GCA_020438265.1 Bacteroidota bacterium | reverse complement strand
GCCTTTCCCCTGGTTGTTTATCCAGTCCTATGGAGCCGTAGAGCGTACCTTTCAGCAGCAGGAAATTTCAGACCCCAGAAAAGATCCTTCCAACGAATTCCGTGGATTTGATCTGGAAATTTTCTACGCTGCAACACGTGTAGGGATTCGTAAGGAACATCTGGAAATTTACGTCGTTTTCCGCGCTTTACAGGAAGACAGACCTTTTCCTTTGATTCTTTCCAATCCTGTTGGAGGATCTCATAATGCTGGTTGGGATAAGGCTTATGAGGTAGGACTGTCATTGTATTATTAGGTTTTAGCTTTTTGTAGCTTTTTGATATTGGCCTTTGGCTGTTACCCTAACAGCCAAAGGCCAATTTGTTAAAAGCTATTTTTTCAATATCCGCATATTCCCCATCATTCCATTCTTCCCAAATAAAGAAAGAAGGTAAATCTGGGAAGGAAGTTCTTCCAGCGAAACCACAACCTTTGATTGACTGATTTGCTCCTGATGTACCACCTGTCCGTGAATATTTCGGATCTCTATCCGATTCACCTTCAGATTATCAGGAACTTCAATATTTATCAAATCAGAAGCCGGATTCGGATATATTTTTATTCCCAAAGCATTTAGATCCTCCAAATTCGTCGCTGTTGAAACGGAGGCGCTATCCTGTGGTGAATTCGCCAAAAAATACAAAGCGTGGTTTCCTGTAGTCGTATTTTGATTATATTCAAAGACGCGAAAATGATAGGTTTTGGTAGAATCCAGTCCTTCCACAATCACTTCTGTTCCATTTCCATTATAAATCACAAAACCACCGTTGCCAATATCATCCCCCATACCGAAAGTTGCGTCTGCGGTATAATCAATGCCGTCCAGGGGAAAAGAAGAAACCGGATTCTCGCTGGCAATAACAACTCGATTTTCTCCATCCCCGTTCTCCCAGGTAATTCTCATCGAAGTGGAATTGTTTTGCCAGAGTTTCAACTGACTGGCATTTTCCAGAGGAGAATCGAAGAAATCATGAGCCGGCCAGTTGGAAGTTTGACTAATGCAAGTCCAGGGTAGATTGTCTAATGCTGTCCAGAAAGCGTTGCTATTCGCTCCTTCGATCCGTTTGTTGAGAATAATTACCCAGGTGTAGCCATTACCGGTTCTGGCCCACATGCTTGCCGTCCCAGCGTAAGCCCCAGTATGCCACCAGTTATTAAATTGATTGACAGACCAGCCTTTGGCGTAATTGGCATTAGTAGCTGAAGGCGTAATCATTGTATTGATGGAAGAACTGCTCAGAATATCCGGTTTTGTACTGAACCCATCAACTGCGACAAGGAGACGTAACAAATCTCTTGCTGAAGCAATCCAGCCCCCATGTGCGTCCATAGCTTCGATATTAGAACCGCCATACTCCCAGGTTTGGTTTGAACCATCGCCAAGAATAGAAGGAATAATATATCCGCCACCGTGATATTCTCCTTCGCGTTCGTATTTTTCTTCCAGCCAGCTTTTGGCGTTATGCATGTCGTAGATTCCCAGAGGGTGAAGAATTTCCTGTTGGACATAGTTTTCATAAGTCATTCCGGTGATTTCTTCGATAACAAGCCCTACTAATAAAAAGCCAATATTCGAGTATTTGTACTGCGTTCCAGGGGTGAAATTCAGCCCTTTCTCAAGCAAAAATTTTACATAAGCTCTTTTGGTAACAGGATTACTTTCCCCCAGTGTTTCAGTTACGTGAAGGGGAAAACCGATAGGATCGCAATGACCCGGATTCCAGGAATAAGGAGATGCTGGATTAGGCGTGCAGGGAATGCTTGAGTCAAACCCCCCGGAATGCTCCAGAAGATGTTGCACGGTAATGTCATAAATCCGATTGTCGGTGATATTGACATTATTGAAATAGGTATTATTCTCCATGATTCCACCCGTACCAAATACCTTATCAGAGAGATTTATCTGACCTGATTCGACCAGTTTCATCACAGCAATTCCGGTGACAGACTTAGAAACACTCATAATCCGAAACATGTGGTAAGGTTGGGTGGGTTCTGCCCCCGCAAGATCTGCATTGCCAAAGCTTCGCATATAAACCAGGCGACCATCTTTAGCCATGGCAAAAGTAGCTCCCGGGATGCCAAATTGATTCATAAACTGATTAACCAGATTATCGCAATTGGTCATTTCCGGGGTGTAAATGCCATTTTGGGCGAAAGAAGAAAAACAGGAGAAGATGATTAGAGATAAAGAAAGAATTCTTTTCATAGAATAGATATTGGTTTTAGTTTATTGGAAATGGTTTGGCGGGATAATGGTTAACAGGCCCGAGGGAACTTTGAATTGAAACACAGAGCCACTAAGGCGCGGAGAAAAGAATAGAAATGGGGGAATCAAAAGCTCTGTGTTACCGTGGCTCCGTGTTGAAATAAAAATAATTATCCTCTGATAAAGAATATGTTAGCTAAATATTAAACCCTCCATTTACACCTGTTTTTTTACCAATAAACTGGAAATCCTAAAGGTTCAGGTGTAAATTTGGAATCTTCGTTTTTTATCTCTATTAATCGTACTTTAATGCTTATATTTCGTCTTTATAAACTTAATTAAATAATGGTAGCAGTAGAAGAAAAACAAAGAGCGCAATCCTGGCTCGATACGAACATTGACGAATCAGCTAAGGCCGAAATCCGTCGCTTGATGGCAAGCGACAATCCTGATGAATTGATCGACTCGTTTTACAAAAACCTTGAGTTTGGAACGGGAGGATTGAGAGGAATCATGGGTATCGGCTCCAACCGCGTCAATAAGTACACCATCGGAATGGCGACTCAAGGCCTTGCCAATTATTTAAAGAAATCGTTCCCCGATCAGGAAATCAAAGTGGCGATTGCTTACGACAGCCGTAACAACAGCCAGTACTTTGGAGGAATTACCGCTGCGGTATTTTCTGCCAACGGTATCACCGTTTACCTTTTTGAAGCCTTGCGTCCGAC
>JAGQVA010000815.1 GCA_020438265.1 Bacteroidota bacterium | reverse complement strand
CTTTTTCTTTTTCTCACGCAGAGTGCGCAGAGATCGCAGAGGTATCCAATCTCTTCTCTGCGTACTCTCCAATCTCTGCGTGAGGCTTTTTCTTTTTCTCGCGCTGAGTACGCAGAGAGCGCAGAGGTATCCAATCTTTTCTCTGCGTACTCTCCGATCTCTGCGTGAAGCTTTTTTCCCCACCAAAGCAGCCATTTCCCCATAAAATTCAACCACTGGCAACCCCAACCAGCGCATTTATTTAAGAAATTCCTATATTAACCCACGTAAATAATTAGGGTCATTGAAATTTCAACATTTATGAAATCAACTTTTCTCATCTGTTTTCTTTTGAGTGCGGGATTCCTATGGGGTCAGGGGTTTTTGGAAAGTGGAAATAATTCGCTGGAAGGAGTAGCAGAAGGCTCCATTGCTTTCTCTGATGTCAATGGAGATTCCTATCCTGATCTGCTCATTACCGGAAAAAACCTATCTCTCGAACCAGTTACCAAATTATATCTGAATGACAGCACAGGGCAGTTTACGGAAGTTTCAGGAACTCCTTTTGATGCAGTGTGTTTTAGTTCTGTAGCTTTTGCAGATGTCAATGGAGACAATTTTCCAGATCTTCTCATAACAGGTCGTAATCAATCATTTGAACACATTGCAAAACTATACATGAATGACGGAACGGGTCAGTTTTCTGAAGTTATGGGAACACCCTTTGAAGGAATTATCGAAGGCGCTGTCGCCTTTTCGGATGTCAATGGAGATACATATCCTGATTTGCTGCTCACAGGCGGAAACCAGTTTGGACAACCTGTCGCCAAATTATATGTCAATAATGGAACAGGGCAATTTACAGAAAATACAAATGCTCCCTTTGTCGGAGTGTATTTTAGCTCTGTTGCTTTTGCAGATATTAATCACGACACCTATCCTGATGTACTGATAACAGGTCAAAACAGCTCTTCCAACCCTGTAATGAAATTATACACAAATAACGGCACAGGAAATTTCACAGAAATGCAAGGGACTTCTTTTGGAGGAATTGTTAAGGGTTCCGTCGCTTTTTCTGATGTCAATGGGGATACCCATACCGATCTGATTTTTTCCGGCAATAACAGTGAAAAGGTCACGGAATTATACACCAATGATGGACTGGGACACTTTACCCGAATGTCAGGTATGCCTTTTGAAGGCGTATTTGAAAGTTCGATTGCCGTTGCCGATGTCAATGGAGATGATCGGAAAGATTTATTGATTTCCGGTTCTAACAGCTCTATTAACCCTGTTACCAAATTATACCTGAGCGATAGTACAGGTCAATTTTCTGAAGTTTGGGGAACTCCTTTTGAAGACGTCTCCGTAAGTGCCGTGGCTTTCGCCGATATCAATAAAGATTTCCTTCCGGATCTTATTATAACAGGTAGAAACAGTTCCCATATTCCCATCACCAAATTGTATGTCAACGACGGAACTGTCTCAATCAAAGATCATCATCAGGAAATAGGGAAAATTCACCTTTATCCCAATCCTGTAAAAAATGGAAAGGTAAAATTAAACCTGAACAACATTCAAAGTCAGTCAGTCCAAATTTCACTTTTGGATATCAATGGAAAGGAAATACTCCAACAACAGCAGGGGATAATTCCAGGACAGCAAGAACTCTCTCTTGATTTACCCACCCTGGTCAATGGAATGTATTTTGTGCAGGTAGAAGCCGGAGAAAACAGAAAAGTCCTCAGGATGCTGGTAGATTAGACATTTACGGGAAATCTGAACCCGGACTGCCTCAAGGGGTATAACAAAACCATAAACACAAAAATGAACAGAAAGACTTTTATTAAAAAAGCATTCCTTGGCGCTCTGGGTCTTGGCACAATCAGTGGATTATACACCTGGCAAATTGAGCCTTTCTGGCTGGAATTTGTGCGCAGAAAATTACCTGTAAAAAACCTGCCTTCCAGCCTGGTTGGTAAAACGCTCATGCAAATCAGCGATATTCATATTGGCAACCGGTTTGATTATCAGTATATCATTGATTCTTTCATTCAGGCACAGAAGTTAAAACCAGACATTGTGGTTTACACAGGCGATTATGTCAGTTACGAAAATGAAAAACAGTTTGAGCAACTGGATGAAGTCCTGACACACATTGTCAGAGGGGAACTTGGCACTTTTGCTGTTTTAGGCAACCACGATTACGGCCACAAATGGTCAGAGGAACATGTTGCGATACAAATCACGGATCAGTTAAACCGCGCCGGGGTAAACGTTCTGCAAAATGCAAAAGCAGATATACAGGGGCTGAATATTCTGGGGTTTGATGATTTTTGGGGAACCAATTTTTATCCTCACAAAGTCATGGATCAATATGATGCTTCACAAGCCAACCTGGTTTTATGCCACAATCCCGATGTCTGCGATGCAGATGTGTGGAATCAGTATCAGGGATGGATTTTGTCGGGGCATACTCACGGCGGTCAATGTAAACCTCCCTTCCTCGATCCACCAGTCATTCCGGTTAAAAACAAAAACTATACTGCAGGAGAAATTGACCTGAATGATGGAAGGAAGTTATATATCAACCGTGCATTAGGTCATTTATGGCAGGTGAGGTTTAATGTGAGGCCGGAAATTACTATATTTGAACTTACCACTGAAGCATAACAGTTTTACAAAACCTGGATTACAGATATTGAGAAGTTTCAGGACAAACTTTATGTATCGACTTTTACCGGGGTTTATTGGGCGCAGTTTAACGAATTGGAGTATCTTCTGAATTAGATAGAACAATCAATAAGACATGAAAGCAATCTTCATTTGCATTTCTTTTATCCTCCTTTTTCACGGATGCCAAAAATATATCTGCCACTGTGAGATAAATCCAAAGATTCAAGAGAGGAATGAATATACATTGAATCACACAAAAGCAACTATGAATGACCCTTTTTCAATTAAATATATTGATGGAGTGAAATTAGAAGAACAAGGGCT
>JAGQVA010000814.1 GCA_020438265.1 Bacteroidota bacterium | reverse complement strand
CTATGGCCGACCGGTTGATGGAAATTGGCATTGATGTCCCTTTTCTGAGTATAATGACGCCCTTCAAAGGCACAAGCCTTTACGAAAAACTAAATACCGAAAACCGTATTTTGACCGAGAGAGGCTGGAATTTTTATAATGGCTATAATGTCGCATTCCAGCCAAAAAACATGTCTCCTACAGCACTCCTACATGCACACCGCACCCTTTGGAAACGCAGTTTTGGGATAGTTAATTCTGTAAAAAGAATTTTTCGAGCCATTCGTTTGCGCAGAGGGGCATTTTTGATGGTTTTGTTTATGAATGGATTTTATTGTTTGAAGCGATTGCGAAGGAACTATCCAGCTGATATGTTGCAGAAAGAATTTCAATTACCGAAACCTCTTGCTTATACAGAATTGGTTCCTGAGCAGTTTTTTTTAAAGTAGCGGGACTTTGAAATTCTTTTGATCTCATTATAATAGTTATTATTTTTAATGAAAATAAAGTATCATGAAGCATTTATCCAGGATAACATTTGACCAAACTATCATGGGGGGGAAACCCTGTATTCGGGGTATGCGTGTTACGGTAGGAACAATCGTGGGCCTGGTTGCATCTGGTTATCCATGGAAAGAAATTTTAGATGCTTATCCCTATCTCGTTGAAGAAGATATTAAGGAAGCTCTCGCTTATGCTGCCTGGCGCGCCGAAGAAATTGAAGTTCCATTTGCTGCTTAATGAAGATACTTATAGATATGAATCTTAGTCCATTATGGGTTGAGCATTTTAAAAAAGAAGGAATTGAAGCAGAGCATTGGTTAAATATTGGAAATCCAGCAGCTCAAGACCAGGAAATATTTAATTGGGCTAAAAAACACAATCTCATAGTCTTCACCCATGACCTGGATTTTGGTGCCATTCTTGCCGCCACTAAAGCCGATGCTCCGAGTGTAATCCAGGTCCGCACCCAAGATACAATGCCTCAGAACTTAAGCCATAAAGTTATTGCCATAATAAGAGAATATGAGGAAGTATTGAGAAAAGGTGCACTTATTACAATTGATGAGCTTAAGGAAAGAGTGAGGATATTACCGATAGCGTAAATTCGTTCTATTAACGATATTACCAAAGATAGTTTTTTCCCAGAAGAAGTAAATGATAAGCAATATGGGATCTATAAAATTGCTGATTATTTGTATAGGAAACAGTTAAGTCGTGATTAAACCCTGGCAAAATATCACGGATTCCCTTCCACATCCCTTTCAAAAAACCGCGCCTCAATTTTCACAATTCCATACACTTTCTCAGCATCGTCATCATTGGCATAGAGTTTCACCTTGTACACTTGAGGCCTCAGCCTTATATCCGGAATGGCAATATGAGTGAGGGTGTAGTCAATTTCATTTTTCTCAGGCATCCCCAACCATTCGCCTTCATCCTTCATGACAATATTGGTGGTATACTCGCTGATATTCTGCTGATCATCCTGAATGACAATGAATAAAGGCAGATTATTACGGGTAATTCCCACGTAATACGTCACGACAAATTCAAGCATGGCATCCACTTCCGATGGCATATTCGTAAGATCCATATCAAATTCGATCGGCTCCGAATAATACATTTCGTAGTTTTCCAATTTCTCCTCCCCTTTCCAAATAGGGCGAAGCTCACCACAACTACTCATCAGAGAGGCGGAAAGAATCAGAATGGGGGTAAACGAAAGCGCAATATATTTCATACCTGAGTGTTGGCGGTCCTGGATCAAGTCAAAAATAACAGTTGCTTTCGAGTTTTTAAAAATATCTTCGAGTTAATTTACATTTCTACGTATTCGGTTAATAAATTTTTGAATATTTCCCGTCGAAACTCCCCCGTTTTTAAGCGCTTTGATAAAAGCACTACCAATAATAGCCCCCTGAGCGAAACTTGTAGCCTGCGAAAAAGTCTCATGATTGGAAATTCCGAAACCAATCAGAAAAGGATTCTCCAGATTCATTTCTTTCAGCCGTTGAAAATACGCGGTTTCTTTTTCTCCGAATCCTTCCGTTTTTCCTGTCGTGCTATCCGTAGAAACTGCATAAATAAACCCCTGACTATGTTTATCAATTAATCTGATACGGTCTTCTGTTGTCTGCGGCGTAACCAGGAAAATATTGGAAAGTTGATGTCTGGCAAATAAATCACTGTATTCATCCAAAAACTCCTGCATGGGAAGATCGGGCAAAATCACGCCATCCACCCCTACCCTGGCGGCATCTTTACAAAATTTTTCCAGACCGTATTGCAAAACCGGATTCACATATCCCATCAGAAGAATGGGAATTTCGGTTTTCTTCCGAATTCCTTCCAACTGAGCAAAAATTTGCTCCAGGGTAATTCCATTCTGTAAAGCTACCTGATTACTTGCCTGAATCGTTGGTCCATCGGCAATAGGGTCTGAAAAAGGAATTCCCACCTCAATAAGGTCTGCCCCCGCCTTGTCCAGTTCCAGAATAATCTGTTCGGTATTATCCAGTTCGGGATAACCAGCCGTAAAAAAAATCGATAATATCTGCCCGTCCTTTTTCTCAAACAAACGGGTAATTCTGTTTTGAATCTTACTTTGAATCATGAGCGATATAGGTTTGGAGGTCTTTATCTCCCCGGCCTGAGAGATTCACAACCACGATTTCGTCTTTTTTGAAAGATAAATGATTAAGTGCTGCCAGGGCATGAGCGGATTCCAGCGCGGGAATGATTCCTTCAATTTTACTCAGAAGAAAACCAGCTTCCACCGCTTCCTGATCCGTAACATATTCGAAGGAGGCCCTTCCTGTATCAAATAAATGCGCATGAACCGGACCTATTCCCGGATAATCCAATCCCGCTGAAATGGAATGAGGTTCAACTACCTGCCCATCTCTGGTTTGCATCAGAATGGTTTTGCTGCCGTGTAAAACACCAGGTTTGCCCAGGGCAGTAGTTGCAGCGGATTTGTCTGTTTTTAAGCCATAACC
>JAGQVA010000813.1 GCA_020438265.1 Bacteroidota bacterium | reverse complement strand
TACCGTCTTCCATTCATATCGCACCAATTCAACTTCCACATCCAGACGGTTGATATCAGCATCTTCAGGGCCAACGGCTACCAGGTCAAAGGAAATGTCTTTATTCGTTCCGTAATAATAACCGGGAGATTTGATCCCGATAAATTCTTTATTAGGATAAGCTTTGAAATTAGCAGCTCTGGTAACAGTTCGCCCTGTAACATCAAATACAGATACACGAGCTGTACCATTGATAAAACCTCCACTTTTCACCTGTGCCGGGAAATTGTATTCTATTGTCGCTTTGCCATTCTCATCCAGACTTCCTTCTTTAAAATCATTATCCAGGTAAGAATTACTGGTGCTGTAATCACTGAAATCAAAATCCTTATATTTTTTACTATAATAAGACTGATGTCTCAGACTTACATCCATTTCATATTTATGCCCGGCAGCAGGCGCTCCAAAGAGATATTCTGAAGTAACATCAATTTTTAAGGGCTTACTATCGGTCGCAATTTCCTGCTCTGTTTCCAGGTTAACTCTGATTTTGTCGGGAACAAATTCTTCTACACTGAAACGATAAGAGGAAATAAATTTATCGCTTCCAGAATACAACTCCATGACATATTGCCCTGTCTGAGCATAGTCAGGCAAAGTTACGCCCAGGTCAAAGGAACCTTCTGAATTCAGGGTTTTTTGATATTCTTCCAGGGTTTTTCCTTGTGGGGTAATAATTTTTATGGCTATGGGTATATCTCTGACAGTCTCCAGATTTGCGGTGCGGAAAATCGCTGAAAGATGAGCCGTTTCACCAGGACGATAAATATTCCGGTCTGAATAAATGAAAGCATCATATTGATCCGAAGCAATATATTTTCCGCCTACATCATGGCGGGAAGTTTCTACTTCGGTAGCTCTCAGGTCAATGAAGTTAAAATCATCTCCTTTTTCAGCAGTAATCATGCGGGTCTGGAAGTCTTCTACATCTGCCTTCAGGTTAGAGAATCGGGCGATTCCATTGGCATCTGTCATACCGCTAACCAGGGTTTGGTTATTATGAGAGATCAGGTCAATTTTTACTCCTTCGACCGGATCGGCTGATTGGAGAGAGTTGACTAATACCAAAAGTTCAGTCTCTGATTGTCGGGCAATAATTCCCAGATCAGAAATTGCAACAATTTTTGCATCGCTCATCCAGTAATCTTCCTCTGATCTTACTTCTACCACATAAATTCCTTTAAAACGCTGGTTGAGCGCATCCCCCATATTCATGGTATAACTTTCCCGACTATTTCTAACGTCTTTAAAATCAAGTGCTTTCTCAAAAAGACGTTTTCCATAATAATCTACATCGTAACGTTGTTCTTCATCATATTCCCGATAATAACTATAAAACCGGTTGCTGTAGCTGTAATTATTATAGAAGAAGAAGAGAAGGTTGTTTTTAAATACTTCGTAGACAGAAACCTTCGCATTTTTGACATTTGTAGCTTCAATGTTCAGATTTTGCATACCGCTTCGCATGAGGTAAGTGCCGTATTTTTCGGCAAAACGCAGGCGCGGTTCGAGGTCGGCCAGAATAATTTCTTCGGTGTATTCTTCATCCAAAGTACCTCCGTACAAGCCTGGAAGATCTTTTTTGAGTTTAAGTTCCAGGGTAGTTCCTGCGGCCATTTTTCCTTCAATCCGGAAACGGTCCTCACTGACTTCAAAGATTAACTGGGCAGGTTTGGGGTTAAGGACTACGAACTTATTAAGCTGATCCTTATCTACCTCCTGAGTGGTACGTACTTCAATCCAGCCTCCTTCATCGTCAAAACCAGAGCTAACAGAAGTGACTGCCAAACGCGTAATAGAGGGTAATTCTTTTTCAAAAGCCTTATCTTCCTGAAGGGGCTGTTTATTCAACACAGAATTAAGCCCTTTTTTGATAGTAATCTTAAAATCCTGTGCATCCTGGGTTTGTTGAATTTCCCCAAAATTAACAGCCATCACATCTGCTGCTGCATCGCTGACTACCTGAAAATCAGTCAGTTTTTGTTTGCCCTGACTTACTTCCAGATATTTTTGCAACTCGGTGGGCTCTACCGGATAAGAAAAAGAAAGATTGGCCTGTACGCTTAGTTTGTGTGCAGAATGGGGAATTTGTTTCCAGAAAAAATCAACCTTTGTCAGATCAAAATGAGGGGTTGCGAACTCATATTTTTCAAATTTGGTACCCAGTCGATTGCCAAACAAAACAGCTTTGTCATTAATTTTTGCCTTGTATTCCTGACTGGCTTCCAAAGGCTGGTCGGGCGAAAAAATAAGGGTATTGGCCAAAACCCATTTAAACCGTCCCTGAATAGGAGGCTCAAATTCAATATAAGGTTCTGTGGTCCATTCATCTAATTTATCGGCGGGAGCAAGGTCGTGCGAAAATTCTACTGAAAAAGATTGTAATGGTTTTACTTCACCCTGAGGGGTGAAAGATTCAACTTTTACGGTGTCCTTATTACAGCTATAGAGGGAAAAGACAGCGATTAGCAGGCTGATGCTGAAAAGGTTGCGAAAGTTCATAGGAAGGGCTTCGTTTTTAATGTTTAAGGTGATTACACAATTTAAAATGGTTTTTCGGGATCTACAATAGTAAATATCATTTCCGTCAAAAGTAATTCGATCCTTACATGGGTGGCAGGGTAGCATTGTTTTTGTTCGATAATCATATATTCTATTGATAAGAAAGAATAAAAATAAAAAATTATGCTCTTTGAATTTTACTTTATTGTGGAGATATTTTTTCAAATCAACAGGCTTTCAATAACCCGGCTGATAAAAGCCGACATAGATACATATTTTTCAAGGTTTATCATCCAGGGTTCTATTCTTCTGCCACATTTGTGGTGGATTCGATAGAATCTCCCTATCAATCGTAATGGTTCTGTGCTATTTACCCCAAAAGTGGGAGAGTCGAGTCGCTTTACGGCGAGGAGGCTTTCCCCTTTTTTATTTTATAAAAGATATATT
>JAGQVA010000812.1 GCA_020438265.1 Bacteroidota bacterium | reverse complement strand
CCCACAGATGGCACAGATCTAAACGCTTGGTAATTGAATTTATCTGTGTAATCTGTGATATCTGTGGGAGGTTTTTACAAAGGCTATAGTAGTGAGTTCATATCTAAATCTTTCTCCGCGCCTTTGTGTTTAGCTCTACTAAATCCTCACTTTCAAAGTAATCTCAGGATGTTTCTTCGGAGCAGTAATCCCATTTAGAACAGTAAAACCCAGGTCAAATTCCTCCAGTTTATCAATCGTCTTCACCTCCAGGGTAATTGTCGAATGGGCATTGATTTGCAAGACATCTCCGTGTGCATGAAAAGTGAAATCCGAAAGATTTCCCAGAATATAATCCGCGTCGGACTGATTTTCAATCTCCACGGAAACAACTGTTGAATTACCCTGATATGCAGCACTTTTGATAACCAAAGATGCTTCAGTCAGTGGGACAAGAAACTCCTCTTTCCCAATCAGAAGATTATTAAAATAAGCTACTGTACGTCCATCTTCCAAAGCTTCTTTGATGCCGTTCTGGGACCTTTCTGTGGCAAATATAAGGGTAAGGGGGCGATGACCTCCATCATTAATATGAAACTGCCAGTCTACCAGACCATGAATATCCGAGGTTCCCATAATGGTAATATCTTCATCCAAAGCAATTTGTAAGGCTTCATCGGAATAGGTCATTTCATTCACGACTTCAATTCCATCCAAAAGCCCTTCTTTCAGCAATTGGCGGTGCATATCGGTAAGAGTTGCAATTCCGTCTTTGCGCTGGGAAGTCCAGTTGGGATGATTCCAGAAAATAAATGCGCCTTGTTTTTTCGCCTCTCGGAATACTTCCATTGGATCTTCATTCAGGAGTTTGTTGGCGTCTTCAATGAAGATGGCATTGGCGTGGCCCGGAGGCATGGAGCGCGTAATTTCAGATCCTCTGACGATGATCAAATCGCTGTTTTTGGCGGCATTGAGGGCAATTTCATGGGCACGATTGCGATCAGGATGGGGAATATCATCTTTATGCGGTTGATATTCCAGGTGTTCTGTCATAGAAATTGCATCCAGTCCGTCTTTGATCGCTTCCTCAACACGAATACTTGGCCAGACATCCCCATCTGAAAAAACGGTGTGAATATGGAAATCACATTTCAGGGTTTTGTATCCGGGAATATCTGGAAAAACGACTGCCCGACCATGGGAGTGAGAATGATTTTGTTGGGCATAAACGGAGGAAATCGCGAAAATCAGGGCAATAAGGGGTAAAAGCTTTTTCATATATTGGGTTTAATTTTTTGCAAATAGCATAATACATATTAACCGCAATTAATCCCAATGTCAGCTTATCTGAAAGGCTTCCATAGAGCCATTGATTTCACCACATAGAAGTATATAATTTGCATTTAGAAAAGAGAGAAAACATAGAGAAAATCCCTGCGAAGAGCTTTCTATGTTTTCTTATTTCTAAATATTGACTATACGGCTATGTGGTGAAAAAACAACGCTTATGCAAAATCCTTAAAGACAGCTTTCGCATACTCTAGGCTTTTTTGATGCGCGACTACCATATTCAGAGTATTTGGTGTACCTTCTTCCACCGCTTGTTCCAATACCAGATGAGGCTTGATTTTCTTTTCCAAAAGTGTAAAAGCAATTCGCTCATAATCAATGTCTCCTTGTCCGAAAGCCTCTGTCCAGATGCCATTATCTGACTGGCGCAGATGAAGTTCGACAATGCGATCGCCATATAATTTTATTATATCAAACAAGGCAATTTGAGAATTTCCCGATCCGCGATAGATCCAGTGTGCATCCAGACACAATTTTACATTTTTAGGATCTGTACCCAACATCATGTGATGAAACTCACGTGCACCCCGGCGCATTTCGGCGTCGTGATTGTGATAGGCAAGGGTCATACCTGCTTTGCGGATTTGGCTGCCCAGCTCGTTTAAGGCGTGTGCCTGAACTTTTAGCTGATCATCATTTTTGTCTTCTGTTCCTCCCCAGCGAATAGGGGTCGGATTGGTAACAACGATTTCAGCTCCGTGTTTTTTTGCCTCTTTGGCGATTTTGACAGCTTCTTTGATACTGGCTTCATAGGCAGTGAGGTCATGAAGAATCGAATTGACATAAATGGATTTGGACTCAAACTCATATTCTTTCAAAAGCTCCCGCATGGATTTTACCTGCTCTTCTTTTTCATAAGAAGGTTCAAATCCTTTGATGCCGGATTTAGCTACCATTTTGATAGATTCGGTCAGATTGGCATTCCAGTCTTTGCCTTCCCGCTGCATAAAGGTCGTCCAGGGGTATTGTTGACACGAAATATGGACTTCTTTTTCATTTGAGGCTAACAGGCTCAGAGGTTGTGCGAAGTAAGCAGTAGCAGAGGCAACCGTAAGGTTTTTGACAAATTGTCGACGGTTAATCATAGTCTTATGGGTTTAATAGTTGTAATAGTAAAGCATTAGGGAGAAAGCCCATGTCAGGATGAAATTTGTATTCTCATAGTTGAAGTAGTATTGCAAAATTAGGTATCAAAAAGTCAGATTTCAGAAATCAGATGTAAGAAGTGAGAAGTCCTTTTTCCTTCTGATTTCTGAAATATGATTTCTGACTTTTATATATATTATTCTGCTTCATTACTTGAGATAAAGATATCAAATAAAATATAAATATGGTTTATAAGCCTAAAACTGAATTCTCCCCTGAACCTTCACTTCCGTCCTGGAATTACCCGTTATTTCCTCCAGCCCTGAACCAAAAGCCTGATTTTTAAATAACTGTGTCTGTGCAATCCTGACCCAAAACTCAAGCTTTTTTATTGGTTTCCAGTTGAAAATCAGATAATACCGACTGCCAGTGTGGTAATAAGGCGGAATGGAAGAAAAACCTAAAACGTCGTTTTCGTAGGCGTAAATCCTGGCGTTATAGTCAGAAGCATCAAAAAGGGCGTAACGCCCGGTGAGTTTATATTTAAAGCCAAATTTCCAACTCAAATCCTGAAAGAACAG
>JAGQVA010000811.1 GCA_020438265.1 Bacteroidota bacterium | reverse complement strand
CATCAAGGCGAGAAGGACTGAGTGTCATACCGCCAGCTTCCAGCTTGGCGACGTCCAGAACCTGATTAACCAGATCGAGAAGTCGGTGGCCATTTCTACCTACCATTTCAAATCCATTGCGATGCTTAGGATCGTCAATAGCAGCTTTGAGCTGATCATTTTTACCAATGATCAATGTCAATGGCGTGCGAAATTCGTGCGAGATATTGGTAAAAAACCGCGTTTTCATCGCGTCGAGTTCGCGGAGTTTTTCTGCTTCCTTGCGGCGTTGTTCCTGACGGGCGCGCTCCTGTTCCAGCTCCATTTCCTGCTCCTTCATGCGTATCCGCTGGCGATAGCGGTACCAGATAAATCCTCCCATACCAAGGAGAAGAAGGAGTGCCGAAATACCGAGAATTCGGTTACGAAGGACTTTTTGCTCTGCTTCCGCCAGTTGGGAAGTTTTCAGATCGTTTTGGAGTTCGAGATTTTCCCGTTCTTTTTTCTCGGTTTCGTATTGGATGTTGAGGTTGTTGATGGTTTCGAGGGTTTCGACGGCCTCAACAGAATCTCTTAATTCATGATACTGCCTAAGAGTGCGGAGAGCCATGTCCGGCCTGTTTTGCCTTTCGTATATACCAGCCAGATTGTCCAGTGCATTCAATTGGCTATTGGGCTCACCAAATTCTTTTGCAGTTTCCAGTTCGTTTTCAAACCAGCTTTTGGCTTCGTCCAATTTCCCTTGTTTAAGGGCCAGATGTCCCAATCCATTATAAGCTGCCGCCAGATTAAAAGTATTGGTTTCTTTCAATTGATCAACTGCTTCCTCAAATAATTCCCTGACTAATTGATCATCGCGATTCTGCTGTCTGTAAAAGCTGGCCAGACTAATTAAATTGATCCCTATCCAGAAAGGGACTTCTGTTTGACGAGCGTAAGCAAGTCCTTTTTCCAGATGAGGTAGTGCTTCCGCATATTTACTCTGCAAAGAAAGCGTATTACCCATGTAATTATGAGTATTCGCAAGCTCAGTGATATCTCCTATTTCCTCGAATAAGACCAACGCCTTTTCATAATATTTCAGGGCATCGGTATGCTGTTTTTTATCTGCATATAATTTTCCAATTCGATTATAACTTATCGCTTGCTGATAGGTAAGTCCCAGAGAATCCTGTATAGCCAAGGCTTCAAAATAGTAGAAAATGGCAGAATCTATTTGCTGAAAGATATCAAGCAAAAATCCCTTATTGGAATAAGCATTGGCAAGACCACTACTGTCCCCGATTTGTTCATAAACAAGTGTTGCTCTGTTTAAAAATATGAGCGCAGAATCATAGTCTTGTTGTTGTTGCGCAATGATAAAAAGATTATTGAGGGCATTTGCCTGCCCCTTTTGGTTTCCTGTTTTCTCTGATGCCTCAAGGCTTTGGCGAAACCATGAAGAAGCTTCCTGAACCTGATCTTGCATCAGATAACAGGCACCCAAATTATTGGTAGCATTCACCAGACCTGTATCATATTTAGCTTCCCGGCTTATTTTGATAGCCTGTTCTAATACCTGATAAGCAGAATCCCATTGATTTGTAAGGCGAAAACAACGTCCAAGGTTGATATAGCTATCTACCATCCGGTTTTCCAGGCCTCCATCCTCTGCCAGAGATAAAGCCCTGTATGCCAGCATCTTGGCTTCTTCCACATTTTCTCTATATCGTTGATAAGCTTGCTGATTTAAGCTGTCAATGAGTAATCCCTGGGCCAGAGAGATTGTTCCAAAAGAGAGAAAAAAAACACTGATCAATATTCGCTGAAATATTTCCAATTTTCGGTTAATCTATTTTCTTAGAATAAATTTTTTATTAATATAATGCTTAAAAAATGATATATGGGAGTTAATTTCCACATTCAATTTAAAAATTGGGAAATTCAAACTCAATTCAAAACAATCCTGATCTATAATAAACTATAACAATCAAATCTATGGCAACGGTAACTCGACAAGGTGATTCTCCTGTTAATCATGTATCCCTGGAGGGCATTGAAGGTCAATTTGAAGTGTGGAGGGTAGAAGTTCACTGGGAATCAGCGGATCAATCATGGAATGGGGAGGCGATTTATTATGAAGAAAGCTACTACTTACTAGGTGATAATATTCCTCCTTCTAATAAGGGAAAAAAAACAATTACCACGACCACAGGCAATAAAGCCACCATCGCCGATCCAGGCTTTCACTTTAGTCTTGATCTCTACAAATCGGCGCCACAATTCCGTAAATTCCTTGACGAGAAAACGACAAAATTACAAGTCAGAGTTTATATCGACGTTTTTGAAGATAATAATCAAATCCTGAATCTCAGTGGAGAAAACCATGTCGTCAGGTCATTAAATTCGAGTATTTTATTCACTATGGATGGCATAGGTCAGCAATTAGACCTTCGGGACCCCATGCGGGTATTGATTCCTTTTGTCGATACCCGTTGGCGGAAAGAAACTCACCATGACAATGTCTTGAATTATCTTTTGCATGTGATGGTTTTTGATAATCAATCCTTTACCTATGATTTTCCCCTGATGGTAGGGACGCTGAAAAAATCACAAAAAAGTTCTGGACCATTTGTAAACGGCCATATCCCCGAACATTTGCCGGAAGGGATGCCCTGGGCCTGTTATTCACAAAATGGAAAAATGATTACCCTTCCCAATGATCAGCTGACGGCTTCTCCGGATGGGAAAGAGATTCGTTTGGCTGATGGTAAGGTAATTAATACTGAGAATGAAGTGGTCATGAAGGATATTATTTATACTGAAGAGGGGGTTTGGTTTAATATCCATTATCAGGGAAACCGCCCGACAGCTACGTATTTACTGGCAGGCAGAGCCAGTACCAATTTTTATTCTCCCCGTTCCTCGGATGGTCAGCAGATCGTCGATCCTTATGAAGCGTGTTTTCTTCCTTATCCCAGGGTACAAGGATTCAAACCGCTTGACTGTATCATTAAGGTTGGGAATTCCCAGGGCCA
>JAGQVA010000810.1 GCA_020438265.1 Bacteroidota bacterium | reverse complement strand
CATAGGTTCCGCTGCCGATCATCGTACCAACTCTGCTACCCGGAGATTCTGCCTGAAAAAGATATCTGAGTTTTGTCAGGAATTTTTGATAAAATTGCTCAAAAGCTTTGGTACGATGGTGAATGACCGGTTGACTAATGGCTTTAAGGACGAATTCAGGGACGGGAACGGGTCCGGGAGTTAGTAGATATTTAATCATTGATAAGGAAAAATTGGACGATAAAAACAAGAATCAAATTTACAAAAAAGGGCAAAGTTTAAAATGACATATAGAGTAAAACCTTTCGGATTTGGGGTGTTTTGGAAGATCCCTCCCTTTGGTCGGGATGCCCAAAGCAGGGGTAAACACTGTTTTTGCTACATGCAAAATTACGATTTTCCCATTTCATATGGGCATCCCGACCAAAGGGAGGGATCTTCTAAGCCCCTTTAATGAAACACAAATCACAAGACCTTTTTTACAAAAATTTATAAAATGAACATATTAATTACCGGAGGAACCGGATTTATTGGTTCTCGTTTGGTCAAACACCTCGTCAAAAACGAACATCAGGTAACCATTCTCACCAGAAGCGAAAAATCTTCCTCCAACCGATATATTACATACAAAAAATGGGATGCTCAAAAAATGCCCATCGGCATGGGTATCTATGACGCAGTCATCAATCTGGCTGGAGCAAGTATCGCTGCCAATCGCTGGACTGATGAATACAAAAAAGTCATTCTTGACAGCCGGATGGGCCCTACGCAGGCCTGTGTGAAATTCATTAATTCCAGTCCCAACCCTCCCAAAGTATTCCTTTCAGCTTCAGCAGTAGGATATTATGGAGTGAAAAAAGAAGGAGAAATTGACGAAAAAGCAGATCCTGGAGATGATTTTGCCGCTGAAGTATGTAAAAAATGGGAAGATGAAGCGAATAAAGCCCAAACCAGAACCGTGAATATGCGCATCGGGGTTGTGTTAGGTAAAGGCGGTGGGGCTTTAGATGAAATGGGACCCATTTACAAACTGGGGTTGGGAGGACGGTTTGCCTCTGGAAAACAAGGGTTTCCCTGGGTTCACCTTAATGATTTGATCAAAGCTATGGATCATTTCCTTCACAACGAAGATACCAGCGGACCTTTTAATCTTGTCGGGCCTGAGTTGGTAAATCAAGCTACTTTTTCCAAACAACTGGCCAGCGCTTTACACCGTCCGGAGATTTTTGTAGTGCCGAAGTTTGCACTTGATATGATGTTTGGAGAGCGGTCGCTCTTATTTTGGGGCGGACAATTTCCATTGGTAGACAAACTGAAAGCTTCAGGGTTTGAGTTTCAATTCCCGAAATTGAAGGAAGCTTTGGAGGATGTGGTTAGTTAATTCGCGGTAATCATTATTTTATCTTCATAAACTCCGAATTTCAGTATAAAAAGTAAGTACCGGATATTATATTGTAGGCTCATACAACTCCGGTAATATGAAAAAACTGCTGCTTTTTCTACTCACTATTTCTTTTTATCATTCTTACTCTCAATCACCTCAGGACTCATTATGGGCAACCTGGCAAAATACCCAATTACCAGATAGCACTCGCTTTCTGGCGATGAGGATGTTTATTGTCGATGGATACCTAAGGTATGGCCAACTGGATAGTTCATTTTATTTTGCCCAGCAATGGTATGATACTGCCAAAGCGAAAGGATTAAATTCACAAATAGCCACTGCCCTTTCTCTTCAATCCACCGTCTTGCAAATGAAAGAAGATTATCCTAAGTCTATAGAGTATAATGAAAAAAGTTTTCCTCTGTTTGGGGACAGTCAATACGATCAACACATGTTGGCTTCTGGCCTTATTAATAATGGTCTGATGTACTGGGAACTGGGCGATTATGATCAGGCTACGGATTATTATAAACAAGCACTTGAATTAGCGATCAAACTCAAAGACAAGACAAAACAGGGAAGCCTCTTAAATAATCTGGGACTTGTTTATGAGGACCAGGGAGATTTTAAAAATGCACTTGATTATTACTTCAAGGCAATCAAAATTTTTGAAGAATTAGCGGCTCATCGTTTTTTGGGAAATGCACTTCATAATGTGGCATCCATTTATAGTGCCCAGGGAGAACAGGACAAAGCCATTGAATATTACAATCGAAGTCTGAAAGAAAGAGAGATCGTGGAAGATCAAGAGGGAATCGCCTATTCACTAGCGGCACTTGGTGGGATTTATCATGAAGAACAGGACTACGAAAAAGCGATGGAATATCATCAGCGAAGTCTGGAAATTCGGGAGCAAATTGATCATAAAAAAGGAATAGCGCTTTCATTCAATAGTATCGGTCTGATATATGCTGCGCAGAATCAACTCTCAAAGGCTAAAGACTTTTTTAAGCGTAGCCTTGACATTAGCCGTGAAATTGGCAACAAAGAAGGAATTATCTTTTCCCTCAAGAACTTTGGCAAGGCAGATGCTATAGAAGGAAACACCCGTCAGGCAATATCTTATTTGGAACAGGCTCTTAAATTAGCCCAGGAGGTCGGACTGGCAGATGAGATTCAGGCTTCAAGTCTGGAACTTTCAAAAAGTTACAAAAGAGAGAAGCGTTATGCTGAAGCTTTGGAGATGCATGAGCTTTATGTCCAAATGAAAGACAGCATTCTTAGTGAGGAAAATACCAAAGCACTCCTCCAACAGCAAATGCAATACGACTACGAACAAAAAGTTATGGCGGATAGCCTTGCTTTTGTACAGGAAAAGGCTAAAACCGAAATTACTTATCAAAATCAGTTAAATCGTCGGAATTACCTGCTTTTTGGCAGTTTAGCGATTGCCTTATTGGGTTTTCTATTATTGCGTTTTTTACAACAACGGAAAGAAAAACAGCGGCTCGAACAAATTGACCAGCTTAAAGATCAATTTCTAGCCAACACCTCCCACGAATTACGCACCCCACTAAACGGAATTATTGGAATTACAGAAAGCCTGCTTGATAAAGTCAAAAATGAAGAATTTCGATA
>JAGQVA010000809.1 GCA_020438265.1 Bacteroidota bacterium | reverse complement strand
TTTCAGGATAAGTAAATGATGCATCCATTGAGTCCTGAACATAAAAGGGATGATCTTTAAAGGTCGAACAAAAGCCTTCAGTATCGTGAGAAAGAGTGTAGGTTGTCCCAGGGGTTAAGGAAGACAGATCTACTTCCCCCGTTGAGGCATTCACTGTAAAAGCAGGGCCGAATAAATGACTGAAGGTGCCTGGATCACCAGTAACTACAGGCACAGGATTAGAGCCATTGATACAAACGGTATCAGGAAATGTAAATGAGGGATCGTCTTCGGCTATGACGGCAATCATTCGACTTTCAGCGTCACTACAATTTCCTGCTCCTACCGAATAGGTAACTGTATAAGTCGTTCCGGAAGTGGTGGTGGTGAGATCCAGGGCTCCAGTCAACGGATCAATAGAAGCGCCATTATCTACAGAAAATACGCCTCCGAGGTCTCCGGTTATGGTAGCAGAAGGATCGAAATCAGTAATACAAATAGAATCCTCATAAGCAAAAGAAGCATTAGCAGTACCAGATACAAAAATAGTCTCCAAACTAGTATCAGAACAAAACCCACTGGTTTGATAAGAAATGGTATAGGTTGTATTGGGAGTAGTCGTGGTCAGGTCTAATACACCTGTATTGGGGTTGATGGATGCTCCATTATCTACGGAAAAAGTACCCCCGGTTGTCCCGGTAATTATTGCAGCAGGATTGAAATCATTTATACATACTGTATCAGAAAACAAAAATGATGCGTCATCTCCTGCTATGGGTGAAATGGTTACACTTCCACTGGCAGGGCAAATGGCACCCACGGTATAGGTAATCGTATAAGGAACCCCAGGCATTGTAGTAGAAAGATCAAGCATACCAGTAACCGGATCAATAGTTGCTCCCTGATCAACCGTGAAAATCCCGCCGGGGTCACCCAAAAGTGTCGCTTGAGGGTTGGGACCGTTTATACAATTAAAAGCAAGGTAAGAAAAATTAGGATTTGCCGTAGGTATACAATTTACAGTAACCGATCCCTGATTAACAAGAGGAGTGATTAGGCCCGTGCCAGTTGTATATGCCAATGAAGTAACTGAGCCGTCCATCGTTACGGGATAGGTTCCGGGAGGGGTGCTGTTTTTAACCATAAAGCTAATCCTCATCACTTCACTTCCATCTGCAAGAGTTGCACCAGTACCAGAAAAATCTACCCAGGTAAAGGTGGCTGCATCGAGGGGAATCAGGCCCATTCCCGGATTGCCGAAAATATTATTAATACTCGCAGTTGGACTGGAAAGGCTGACAAAATCGAGATAAGCAGTATCAAATCTTATTGTCCCCTGATAACCAGTAATATTCACGAAGGAGTTAACAGTGATAGAAATATCCACCGTACCTGAAGCAACTGTTTCGTTTTCCACGTTAAAGGTCATCGTCTGCGCTTTTGTGCTCAGATTCCAACTTATAAGGATGGTTAAGAATAGAATAAATGGTAAGTAATTTTTAGAATGCATAGGTTAATCTGTTTTGTGAAATACTGTTATGATTGGTTTTGAAAAGAACTTAGAATCGTTGCTACGAAGAAAAACAAAACGATTAAGATGTTTTTTCACAAATCGGACATATTGAAAATTAATAGAGGTCGACTTTGACAAGCCGACCTCCTTAAAAGCGCTCCGCACTTTATCTGTCAATGATTCAACCGTTTTTAAAACTTCATCACTTTTCAGAATATTGATAAAATCAACTCCTTCTCTGAGAGCTGCAGGAATTTGCGGATAAACGCGGGGGGAGACGCGATGAATCGGTAGGGCGCGGGGCGGGGGGAGAGCGATGAATCGGCGTCTCTACAGAGATTTGATATATTCTGTGGGTGAAACGCCAAACTGATTTTTAAAGCTTCGGTTAAAGCTGGCGTGGCTGTTAAAACCGGTGTCATAGGCAATTTCGGCAATGGTCCCTGCATTTTGTTTGAGGAGGTCTGCTGCTCTTTGCAGGCGCATCGAGCGAATGAGTTTGCCGGCTGTCTGATCGACAAGGGCACTTAATTTACGGTTGAGATTATTGACTCCCATACCCACATGATTGGCAATGGTTTCGACGCCAAACTGTTCGTTGCCTATATTCTCTTCGATGCAGTCCAACACTTTTTTGAGAAATTCCTGGTCCATAGAAACTGCGCTTACCTCATTCGGGCGAATGACGGTGGCAGAACTAAATCTCTCCCTTAGCCTTCTGCGCTGTTCAATCAGGTTACCAATCCGAATTTCCAGTTCTTTAGCATTAAAGGGTTTTAGCAAATAATCATCTATCCCCAACTCCAACCCCGCAATCCGACTTTCATCAGAAGCTTTGGAGGTCAAAAGAATGACAGGAATATGGCTGGTCCGCTCGTCTTCTTTCAACCCTTTGGCCACACCATACCCATCCAGACGGGGCATCATAATATCAGAAATAATCAGATCGGGAATGGTCTCCTGGGCTTTTTCCAGTCCTTCTACTCCATCGGCGGCTTCGTGTACCTGATAACCAAAGCTGAGAATTTGTTCCCTGACAAAAGCCCGTACGTCGGGATTGTCTTCAATCAGAAGAATTTGTTCCTTTTTAGTAGGCGAAGTCAATGATTCCTCCTGATTCTCCGAAATGGTTTTAACGGGCAATGCTTCAATGGTCAGGCTACGCTCCATTTCTTTAGCTGAAAACTGACCAAGCCCGACAGGAATAGGGAGTGAAATGATAAAGGATGTCCCTTTGTTTAATTCACTTTCCACTTCAATCTTGCCTTGATGAAGCTCTACCAGTTCTTTTACCAGGGAAAGTCCAATACCAGTTCCTGGCTGAGGTTGATTTTCACTACTATCAGCCTGATAAAAACGATCAAAAATATAAGGCAATTGACTGGCTTTGATCCCCACGCCCGAGTCGGCAAGGGTAATATTCAGCTTATCACCGATTTGCTCAACCTTCATTTTGATGGAACCTCCCTTTGGAGTAAATTTTATGGCGTTGGAAAGGAGATTAAAAATCA
>JAGQVA010000079.1 GCA_020438265.1 Bacteroidota bacterium | reverse complement strand
TGTCATGGAAAAACAAACCCTTTCGGCTCCTTCACCAAAGGCAGTTACGAAATTTTTAACAGCTTTGCGGGCTGTTTTTGCATTATACCATGCTACCGTGAGGCTGTCTCCATTATTCATCTGATCTTCCAATGCCTGATAGGAGGGAATCGAAGCAATCGGAAAATCTCCTTCCATGGAATCCGCTCCAATAAACTGCGCAAACCCATCAAAAGGCTGGGTTGTGGTAAACATAATGGACCACATATCATCGACAAATATCGGTTTATTGGGAGCCAGAGATTTGATATATTTAAATGACTGATCGGTAGATTTCCATCCCATGTGTGGATGCCAGCCGATGTAATCACATTTTACTCCTCCGGAATCATTGCCAATACTGCTAATCAGGAGGGAAAGGCTATCCCAGCTTTGATGGTAGGGAACTCCGCCAAGATTGCTACCATTCAATCGGGCCTGAACGGTCGGACCATGCACATCCGGATAGTCAGGGAAATCTGCATATAAATCAAACCACAAGCCTCCGCTACCTACCAGTTTGGTATTTCCGGAGGGATCAGCAGCCTGCATAGCCTGATAGGTTACTTCATGTAGCCGAATCAGATTGACCATATTATCTTCCCAGAAACCTTTGCCTGCAAATTCACTGGGATCTCCTCCGGCTGATCCGTTCATATACACTTCCTGTTCCATTACCAGGTAGCGGATCGGTTTGATCAGCCCAGGCATATCGTCCACGCCATCACCGTCATATCGCTCTACAACTGCATAAACGTAGTCATACCAATCCTGCCAGTGGAGGGAATCCGGTGCACATTCTTCAGGAATAGCTGATATAACGTCGATACAGGTTGGATTGTCTACATAGGCCCAGGGTGCGTTGCAGACCAGATAAAAGATAAATTCAAAACCATAGTTCTGGAAGCGATTTACCCAGTCATCAGTTTTGTCAAAATCAATAGGATCATTTTCATTGGCTTGCATATTATGCCAGCCACCACCATTGACATTAATCGCTCCACGAACTGATTGAGAAGCGGTTACGGAAGCAAGTTGATGGAGAATGGTATCGTGATTGGACTCAAAAACACCGAGGATAAAATTGGGTTCTATTTCGTCGTATTCAAATCCAAAACGCCAGTCAGGAGTTTGGGTGAATAGGGAAAGAGGTGAGAGAATGAGCAGCGAGAGTAGAAATCGTTTCATAAGGCCTTTTCTCAGTGACGAAAATCAGGGCTTTGATGTATAAAAAAAGGCCCCAATGGGGCCTTTTTCTCTTCTGTGGTAATTATATTAATAACGGTTTCTTCCGTAACCGCCGCCGCCACCACCGCCGCGGTTGTAACCACCGCCGCCGCCACCGCCGCCACGGTTGAATCCGCCTCTACCTCCTCCGCGAGAATTGTTGTTTGGTCGTGCTTCATTTACTTTCAAAGCTCTTCCATCGAGTTCATGCTGGTTTAGGTTGTCAATCGCATCCTGACCTTCTTGATCATCACTCATCTCTACAAACCCAAAACCTTTAGATCTGCCGGTTTCTCTGTCAATAATAATTTTTGCAGAAGTTACCGTACCATAAGCAGAGAACAATTGTTCTAAACCGTCCTCGTCAATAGTGTAGGGAATATTCCCAACATAAATGTTCATAAAATCAAAAAATTAAAAAAAGAAATAAATAGAACCCAAATTTAATATAAATATTTGGGAATAAATGCTTTATTCCTAAAGAAACTTACAATTAAGTAAAATTTAATGAAAAAAAGGGGTTTTGGAGATTCTTTGGATGGGCTTATTTGCAGATCATAGCATAAAAAAAGCCCCCAAAAAGAGGGCTGATTTCTCATATGTAGTAACATATCTTAGTAACGGTTTCTTCCGTAACCGCCGCCGCCACCGCCGCCACGGTTATTTCCACCGCCGCCGCCACGGTTATATCCGCCGCCGCCACCACCACGGTTGAATCCTCCTCTTCCTCCTCCTTCTGATTTAGGTTTTGCTTCATTTA
Organism: Bacteroidota bacterium; assembly: GCA_020438265.1. Classification (GTDB taxonomy): domain Bacteria; phylum Bacteroidota; class Bacteroidia; order J057; family J057; genus JAGQVA01. Next base: position 10,237 of record JAGQVA010000079.1, on the reverse strand, counting down.
CTTTCAAAGCTCTTCCATTGATATCACGTCCGTTCAACCCGTCAATGGCCTCCTGGCCCTCTTCATCGTCTTCCATATCAACAAATCCAAAACCTTTGGATTTACCAGTTTCTCTGTCAATAATGATTTTTGCAGAGGTTACCTCTCCAAAGTTAGAAAACATATCATTTAGATCATCTTCAGTAAAGTTGTAGGGAATATTCCCAACATAAATGTTCATAAAATAAAAATTAAATTAGACTACAAAAGTAAGTCTAAAATTTGAGATTAAATGCATGATTTATAAAATAAATTGGGCCATGAGAAAAAAAAATAGAAACGGAGAATTGTTGATGGAATTGATTTGTCAAAAGTGAATGTAGCGCTATTCAACTACTGGTAAGAAGCTCCAGTAATCCATCTGGATAAAGTCGGGCTTTTTTCCTTTTAAACTCTGAAATGGGCTTCCATACAGCAGTAAATTCCTGACCGTCAGATTCTATTCCCAAAATTTTCTCCTGTTTGTAAGTGTTTTTATTTACAAATTCTCCTTCAAACATAAAGATAATTTCATGACCGGGAGTTCCCTGGTATTGAAACAGGTTTTCAGCCGGGCCAATAAAAGTAAGGTTGGTGATCTCTTCGCCTAATTCTTCTTTAATTTCACGGCGGATGGTCTCCCAACTATATTCTCCGAAGTTTACAATACCTCCTAATGGTCTGAAAAATCTTTCTGATTTATGTGTATCATATCCTTCAGCTACCAGAATCTGGTTATCTTTTCTAAATACACAAAGAGCAACTGGGCGGATGGCTTGAGTATTCATGAAACCTACTAAATAGAGTTTGAGTCAATGTTTGCAGAAGGTAATATAAATGGGGTTACAATAGCGAGATCAGGATGGTACAATAGTAGAGAAAACTTCCCAAATATTACGGTTGATTATCCATTTGCCCTTAACAAGCCGGGAATAGGAAAATAGCAATTCATTTTGCCAGTGAAACCAAAATTATGACAATTAAATCAGAGGGATTTGCGCGAATATTCAAATATTCTCTGCTTTTTTTTACTTTTTTCTGAAAACCTTACATCTGGATATAGTGCTATTTTATCTGGATTTTTTGTCTGATGGTTCTTTTTTCGTCAATTATCAACAGAGCTATGTAAAGCCCCGAAGACAGATTTGGCGCGAATGAGAGCTCTCCCTCGAAGTCTGGTAAAGGCAGGTGAAAAACAGTTTGTCCTAACAGGTTCACCATTTCCAACCTTGCTGTCGAAGAGGAAAGTGGGAGGCTCCATGAAAGGGTGAGTTGATCTTCAGCAGGAACAGGAAAAATAGACAGAGACGGTTCTGAATCAAGTTCTTCCTCAAGGGTTACATTAATGCAGTCGGGACCACTCAGAATACCTTTTTCACAAAAAGTAAAGGAAATCATTTCGGAATGAATTCCACCGTAAAGCGCCATTTCTGCATCGAGATAAAGCATGGCGGCATCGGTTAAGGTCATCTGGGCAAAATTTCCATACATTTCCTGGATTGCCAGTCGGTCGGCTACTTCCTTTCCCAGCTCCTGACGGATTTCCATCAAAGCACTGGCCCAGATTTCTCCATAGGTGTAGATGCTGGTGCTGGAAGGAGGGTATTGAATGTGGCTAATCGCTTTACGGCCACTCCAGAATTCATTATGACCGTCCCAGTTAAATATTTTATCCCAGCCATACACCGAATCGGAGTCAAAAGAATAAATGGCTGAGAAATAGTCACCAATTCCTTCGTCCAATCCCCTTCGCTCGGTTCCCGAATTCGTTTCCGGTGCTGCGTCATAGGAAAGTGCGTGCGCATATTCGTGGACAAGTACATCGGCATCTTCGGCATCATCTACTCCGCCATCTCCAAAAAGAATATAGGAATTTCCCCCGTTTCCAATGAATACAGACTGATCCAGGTCAGATTTGCCGTGAGGGTCTACTTGCATGGGACCGTTTTGTAAATTGATAAATCCCAGTTTCTGGACATACCGCTGCATGGAATCTATATGATAATAGGCCATCACATCTTCAAAACCACTCTGATCCCGGGTGAAGAAAAAGTCTCCGTCAGTAGAGGTCGCCGGAGCAATGAAAAAAGGGCTACGGTCAGTGATATTGACATAAGGACCGATAAGTTTAAAAGTATTGTCTTCAAAAGTAATATCCTTTAAGATGACTGTATCAATGAAATTTTCAAATATGGGTTTGTGAAAATCCATGCTGTCAATAAAAAGATCTCCATATTTGACTTTGCCTTTGGTACAGGGATTAGGAAGAAATACTCTGGCCCTGCCATTGGTATCAGCGTCCGTTTTATGGAAATATGCTCCACGATCTTTTTGGAGCAACTCTTCACCGGTTCTGGCATCGATGATAAATTCCAGGCTGGAAATGGTGCCGTAAGTATGGATAATGGTCTGGTAAACAGGAATGAGTTGATTCTCTTTTATAAACAGACAAGGGTTAATCGTTACCTCATAGGCTCCCCACACCTCGGTCATTCGTTGGGAAATGGCAGTTTGTGAATAGGTAAAGTTTGTGAATTGTTGAGATGGAAGAGGTTTGAGAGTAGATAAAAAGGAGGTAATCCGGTCCTTTGGCATGAGATTCACTTTGATTCCCGCTTCATAAACCGGAATTCCCTGAAATGCTTGTGAAAAAGTATAATGAATGCCAGCGGGGCTGTGAATTTCATGTGTTAACTGTAACTCTGAGTTTCTCAGGACGGGATATTGCTTGCGAATGTTATCCTCCAACTCCTCCTGCGTGAATGAATTTCCCACGGGAATATCTACTTTCTGATAGATATTTTGTGCCCAAATTTCCTGATTGATCATCAGTGCAAGGCATAGCAGGAAGGTTTTTAGAAAAAATTGCATAAGCGTAAGCGCGATTTGTGTTAGTTGGATGGGTGTGTATGTATTATATGTCCGGAATAGATCTTTTCCCCTCATCGGGAACCCGGTTTTTTCAGTCGATGTTACTTTCCTCCAGGATTTTAACGGAGAACCCTGCCATTTGGAGGGCTTTTTGAACCGGGGGAAATTCTTCGTCATTGATAGCAAAGTCAATCTGACAAACATCGGTATAATTAGCCTGAATCTGCTCGGTGTTAAAAGGGTGAAGAATGCGATTGATTTCCGAGGTTTGAGGGTAGGTGAAATCAATCCGAAAAATGGTTTTGGGAATGATTGCCTTGATTTGATTATTTTCAATTGCATCAGCTGCGGCATTCCGATAGGCTTCAATCAACCCCCTGACGCCTAATTTTGTCCCTCCAAAATACCGCACCACAATGATTGCAGCATTGGTTATGTCACGGGATTGAAGTACACCCAGGATGGGGTCGCCTGCAGTATGAGATGGTTCTCCATCGTCATTGGCAAAAGATGTTTCCCCTTGAATGCCAAACCGAAACGCATAACAATGGTGCCTTGCATCGTAATACTCTTTTTTGAGACTGGCCAGCTTTTCTTCAAATTGATTTTGCTCACTGACAGGAAAAGCAAAAGCGAGAAACCGGGATCCACGATCTTTAAAAGTACCTTGAGATTCTTGAGTCAGGGTATAGGTTTGTTGCGCCATTTGGCAAATTTCTCCTTTCAAAAGTGAAATTACAAGGATTATTATTTTACACATTCATTTATATGGGTTAATTTAAAAGGCTGTTGGCAATTGGCCCTTAGCTTTTGGCTATTAGCCATTAGAATAAACAACTAAAAGCTAATTCCTAACAGCTAAGGGCCAATAGCCAACAGCCAGAACTATGGATCAGATTAAGCGATATACCCTGATTTTTGCCTTTATCATTCTGGGGGTGATTGTACTCACTCCTGTGGGGTTTGTGATATATTACCTGAAAGATATTTTTTTCTATATCATTATAGCAACTGTCATTTCCCTGATGGGGAGGCCTGTTTTGCGATTGCTGGATAAGGTAAGCATTAAGGGCAGAACTATGCCCGACAGCATCAAGGCAATGATTACTTTACTTGTCATTTACGGCCTGGCAACTTTGCTTTTTATGGCTTTTATTCCAAGCCTTCTTCACCAGACTGAGAGTCTTGAGAATATAGACGTAGAGGCTGTTGCAAAGGGATTAGAGGAACCGATTAAGGGAATTGAGAATTTTATTGAGAGGTATCAGCTGGCTGAGGAGAGAATGGAAATAGAGAATTATTTTTCGGAGAAAATCAAGTCTCTGTTGACGTCTACACGTGTTTCCAGTATTGCCGGGGCCATTGTGGGTTTTACAGGCGATTTGTTTATCGCCGTTTTTGCCATCAGTTTTATTGCCTTCTTTTTTCTCAAGGAAAGATACCTTCTGCAAAATGCAGTTGTTTTGGCAGTACCAGGAAAGTTTGAGACAAAGGTGGGGCACATTCTCGCAAGTATCAAGAAATTGCTGACACGTTATTTTCTGGGGGTCATTGCTGAAATTTTACTGGTCGGAGGACTCATTGCAACAGGACTTGCACTGCTGGGAGTAGAGAATGCAATTCTGATTGGGTTTTTTGCAGGTTTGTTTAATGTCATTCCCTATTTGGGACCTATTATTGGTACAGCAACCGGCCTGGCTTTGACAATACTGGGGAGCCTGTACATGGATTTTTACACAGAAATGGTTCCCTTATTGCTCAAGGAACTCGCGGTTTTTATTCTGGTTCAATTAGTGGATAATCTGGTTTTTCAGCCATTTATCTATTCAAGCAGTGTAAAGGCCCATCCTTTGGAAATATTTCTTGTAATTTTGATCGCTGGTAATCTGGCCGGGGTAGGGGGAATGATTTTGGCCATCCCTGTTTATACCATCATGAGGGTTGTGGCAAAGGAGTTTTTTGATCAATTTGCGCTGGTTAGAACGATAACCAAAGATATTTGATGAAATTTCATTCTTCCGCTAAAAACCCCTGGACTACCCTTGACACCAAAGAAATTTACAGTAATCCCTGGATTCGTGTTTCTGAACACCAGGTCTTAAACCCTGCCGGAAAGCCTGGAATCTATGGGACAGTCCATTTTAAAAACAACGCTATCGGCGTGGTGCCTTATCAGAATGGATATATCTGGATGGTGGGACAGTACCGTTACACCCTGGAAACATACACATGGGAAATTCCCGAAGGAGGAAGTCCTAAAGGCGAATCTCCTGAAGAAACCGCAAAACGTGAGTTAAAAGAAGAAACCGGACTGGTAGCGAAAACGCTGACACCCATTCTGGAAATGCATCTTTCCAATTCCGTTTCTGACGAATGGGGGATTGTGTATCTGGCTACTGGTTTGACACAGGAAGATGCAGAACCTGAAGAAACAGAAGAATTACAAGTCCGGAAAGTAAAGCTCGAAGAGGTGTTTGAAGCGGTGGAAAGGCGGGAAATTACGGATTCGCTGACAGTAGGAGCGATTTATAAATTGATGCTCATGAAGGAGAAAGGTGAGCTGGACAAGTTACATTTTTGATTGTTAGGAGGACTAAGTATAACAAGGAGTACGTTTTTTAGTACCTAGACCCTTCGACTTCGCTCAGGGTGACAACAAAAGCTACTTAAATTAATTGCGCGAGATAACTAATTAAAAGTACCCAAAAACATGGCAGATCAGCATTCTACCTTGCAGGCTTATATCAGTAAAATCCTTGACCTGAAAGACGGGATTTCGGAGAGAAATGTACTTTCCCGGGAAGAACTGAAAAACGTTGCCCTGGAAATGGGCCTTTCTGAAGCGCAATGGCAGCAGCTTCTCGATGAATTTGAGGATCACGTGACACGTGGGATTGGCCATGCAAAGTTTTATAATTGGGATGATTCCATCCAGGAGCTGGAAAAAGCACTGGAAATAGATCCTTTTTCTTTAAAAGCTTCTATGCAATTAGCCCGTTCTTATGCTGAAAGGTGGAAAAAGAAAGGGAATGAAAATGATAAAGAAAAATCATTGCATTTTGCCAATCAGTGCCTGCTGCAACAGCCTGATTATGAAGATGCTTTGCTTTTGATCAGTAGCCTGAAAATGGGTTCAGCTCCTTTACCCCCGGATTCGAGACAATCAGGTAATCCCATGTTGATTGGAGGCGCCCTTTTCCTGCTGGTATTGATTTTTGCTGCTTTTGCTTTCTTCCTCACAGGAGAGAAACAGCAGAAGGAAGGGGGAAAAGAAGTTGTTGAGGAAAAAATCAAGACAGAAAACACCTTTGAAAACTCGCTTGGAGTTCCGGTTCATTTTATTCAGAATGAAAAATCCCAAAACCTGACCTTAAAGCCTCAATCTTCAGAAACATCAGACTATCAGGAATCATTCTCTTATAAATTCAGAGGTTATCTGGAAATTGATCAAATGGAGGTTTCAGAAGTGGAATTGGCTTTTGAACTGATCGATGATCAGAATAAAGTACTCTTTAGCAAGGTGACTGATGCCTTATCGGACCACCAGCCTACCCATCTCGATGGAGATCAGATTGGGGTAGGAATGGATTTATTTGAAAAAGTCGCTCTTCCCAAAAACCTGAAACATATCAATGTAAGAGTAAACAAGATTGTCGCTGTTCCCGGTCAGGAAATAGATCATCAGTATCCCTCTGTGGAAATCGTATGGCCTCAGGGACAACCAACCAATGTTTCCCTGAATATTACAGAAAGACTGGCCAAAGAATCCAAACATATTACTTCAGGCACTTTTCAAAAATTGAACTGGGAGGTTCAGAATAACGGCAAAGTTTCACTGAAATCTTTAAAAGCGGAAATTGTCTGGTATAATATAGATAGCCAGGAGCTGGGAAGAAAGGATACCTGGTTATTATCAAGCAGTGATCCGGTGCTAAATACAGGCCAATCCATTCTTGCCGGAGGAACTTATGCAATGAAGGAGATAAACCCTGGTCAGGCAAAAGGTTATAAGATTTTTTTAACGGAAATAGATTATTAATTTCACTACCCTGTGAAAAATCTGTTTCTGACATGAATCTTACTATCCGCCAGTTGAAACCGGGAGAAATCCCGCCCTATCATTTATTGATGCTTGCTGATCCCTCTCGAAAACAGATTGATAAAAATCTGGATAAAGGGCTGGTTTATCTGGCTTTTATCAAGGATCAACTGGTAGGAACTTTTGTAATCAAAAAACTACGCGAAGAAGTATTTGAAGTAGTCAATATCGCAGTAAAAGAAAGCTATCGTCAACAGGGACTGGGAAAACAATTACTGGAAGCAGCCGAAATCGAAATCCGCCTTCGGGGCGGTAGCTATATTGAAATCGGTACAGGTAATTCCAGCCTCAATCAGCTGATGTTTTATCAGAAGTCAGGTTTTCGAATGAAAGAAATTTGGGTAGATTTTTTTACAAAAAATTACGAAGAACCCATCGAAGAAAACGGAATCCCCTGCCTCGATATGGTGAGGCTTTATAAGGCGTTGGATTAAATTTCCTATATAGATTTTTATCTTTTTCCTGAATATAACAGGCCTAAAAACGCCATTTCCGAGCAATTCAGCCCATTTGCAACATAGTTATAATACTATGCGACATAGTTGTTAACCTCTCCAGAGGGTTTATGCTTTACTTTGTTTTGTCCTGTTAGAACAACAGGAAAGTTTAACCATCAATCTTTTACAATTATGCTGCTTATTACAAAATTCTTCTGGTTATGCCAGATGAAAAGGCACTGACTTGGTCATGGATGACTCATTCCTTTGAATGACATTCTGAATCATGGTCAGCCCTTTTTTAACACCAACTAAACAACAAACAGAATCAGTTATGTATTTCTTTTATCACACACCCGTTCGGCTCGCTTTTGGAGCTTTGCTTTTGATGTTTTTTACAGGACTTACTACCGTTTCCGGAGCAGAAGATCCTTTGATGACGAAGGATAATTATACTCTGACGGAAGCGAATGTCAAGGTTTATCAACAGTATTTGTCCTTTTTAATTGAAGGAAAACTTACGGCAGAGGAGGAGAAATTAATCAGAGATGAGGTAATCAACCTATTTGATCAGAGCCCTTCTCAGGTATCTTTCGAGATCCGGTCTCTGGAACATGTTTTGGATTATGTCAATCATATTTCTTCTGAAGAACAAAAAAATATTCGGGCTGGTGCCATCCAAACAGCCCTTGAATATCAGGATGATGGCGAATTAAACGCATTTGTCCGGATTATTTCCAGTCATAAAATGAATCCCCCTGATTGATTGATGGTGAACTAAAATTACATGATCTGGGAAAGCAGATTTTGTACCTGTCCCTGGTCTGCCTATGCAGACCAGGCAGGCGGGGGATTTTTTAGCTGTTGGCTATTGGCCTTTGGCCATTAGCTGAGGCTTGCCTTGCCAAAGGCCAATAGCAACTTCTTTCAACAAACTAATACAGAAATCAATGAAAAAAGCATTAAAAATTATCGGAATTACCCTTGGATCTATTATCGTAATCATCGGTTTAGTCTTGACATTTATTCGTTTTAAACCACTACCTACCTATGAAATTCAAACCAAAGACCTGAAAGTGGAGGTTACGCCTGCCAGAGTTGAAAAAGGCATGGCCCTGGCTCAGGCGATTTGTGCGACCTGCCACATGGGGGAGAATAATTCTTTTGAAGGAAGAAAGCTGATTGAAGAACCAGGAATAGGGGTCGTTTATGCTCCTAATATCACACAACACAAAACCTTTGGGATTGGAAATTATACTGATGGAGAACTGTATTATTTGTTTCGTACTGGGGTAAAAAGAGATGGAGAATTAGCCTTGCCTATGATGTGGAGGTCTGTTCACATGTCAGATGAGGATATGTATTCCCTGATAGCTTATTTGAAATCAGATAATCATTCTGTACAGCCCTCTGAAACCCAGCATCCAAAATTTGAACAGAATCTGTTGACCAGAGCTTTATTTACCCTGGCCTGGAAACCCATGGATTTACCTGAAAGTCCGGTAGTCGCTCCAGACATCTCGAATGAAGTTGAGTACGGAAAATATATCGTTCAGGGACAGCTTCGTTGTTATGATTGTCATTCCGCTTCTTTTGAAACGGTCAATGATGTGAATCCCGAATTGACAGGGCATTACCTGGGCGGAGGCAACCAAATGGTAGATATCAGAACCGGAGAAATGGTGTATTTTCCCAATATCACCATGGATGATAAAGATGGAATCGGTAAATGGTCTGAGGAAGAATTTATCGCGGCTCTAAAGTGGGGACAGAAGCCGGATGGCACAACGATGAAGTGGCCCATGAGACCTTTTACCCATCTGGATACGACTGAAGTGCTGGCAGTTTATCAGTATCTCAAGACAGTGCCTGAGCTAAAGGATTTGCCTGTTGTAACGGCGAGTAAATAAAGAATTTTAGAACTCCTAATGACCCAAAGCCAGATACTTTCATAAAAAGTATCTGGCCTTATTTTTTCCCAGGTATTTATTACCTTTCGTTATGAAAAGTCCTTACCTGTGGATTCTGTTGGTATTATTGCTGATTCCCCGATTATCTGTTGCGGAGCAATACCCATGGATAGACTCTCTTCGCCAAAAAATCCTTCAGACTCCGGACAGTTTAAAGGGCACTGATCTGGTAACTTTGGGGCAGTATTACTGGAACCTTCGGGAGAATCATCCAGACTCTAAGGACAGCCTGCTGAAATACGCCCGGATTGCTTACCAGTCAGGCCTGACTTATCAGGATACACCAGTGATCAGGGACGGGCTTTCGCAAATGCGTAATTATTATCGCTATTTGAATGAAAATGAAATAGCAGATTCTCTCCAGAAAATAACGCAGTTTTATACAGCAGAATACGGTTACGAACTTCCCGGTTATTTTAATAATAATAATGAAGAAGCAGGATACCGTTACGCTCATATTTATAATACCCTTTACATTTATGATGCAACTGGTCGCGATCTGGACTTTAACGCGGTATCCGATTCTACATTCCGGGATTCCTTTTCAATTAATAATTCTTCTCTGAGCAAAATAAAACCCGAGTCTGTCTATTGGATGAGATTACGTCTGAGAGGTTCTTCAAAGCGAACAGATGACTATCTTTTTATGATTGGGTATGACAGTTATTCCTGGGGAAGGGCGGAGATTTATGTACCTGATGAAGAGGGCGTTTACCAAAAATATCTCAGCGGTAATGAAGTTGATCCGGAAGATAAACCCATAGATGACTGGCGAAATTTCTTTGAGGTATATGTACCTCAAAATCAAAGTGTATGGGTGTATATCAAGGTCTGGGAACCCT
>JAGQVA010000808.1 GCA_020438265.1 Bacteroidota bacterium | reverse complement strand
CTGGCGAATCTCTCCCAAATGCTGATGAGAAAAGGCTTTGTAAATGGAGAGGTTATTATTCCGCCAGCTGAAATGTGTCGTATCTACCGGCTTTTGTCCCGCCCCGGTTGAACCTGTAATCGCGTGAACATGAATATCATCACTCAGATACCCACCTTGTGCCAAAGGCAATAATCCCAGTTGAATGCAGGTAGCAAAACAACCTGGATTGGCGATTTTGTTTGCCTTTTGGATTTCCTCCCGGTTGAGTTCAGGTAATCCATAAACAAAATCGTGGTCAGAAGATTTCATGCGAAAATCAGTGCTTAAGTCGATGATTTTGACAGATTCCGGAAAAGGATTATTCTCCAGAAATTCTTTTGACTTTCCATGACCAGCGCAGAGGAACAACACATCAATATTGGGATCAATTTCCTGAGAAAAAACCATTTCCGTTTCTCCCAGCAAATCTCCATGAACCTGATACACAGGCTCTCCCGCATGACTATTGCTATGAATCCAGGCAATTTCACTCTGCGGGTGTCTCAACAAAATGCGCAGAAGTTCTCCTGCGGTATACCCCGCTCCGCCCACTATACCGATTTGATACTTCATTATTTCTTGTTTTGGTTTTGGATAAACTGAACCAGTTTTCCTGAGTTGGCCAAAATGGTTGTAAATCCTTTGACATCGTCCCCGGACCAGGCTTTATTCACCTCACCGTAAGTACCAAATTTGGCTGACATCAGATCATAAGGAGACTTGATTCCCAGTGGCATAAAGCGATAAGGAGCCAGAGAAACCTGAACTGTTCCTGTAACATTTTCCTGCGTATCAGTCAGAAAAGTTTCAATATTCCTCATCACAGGTTCGAGATATTGGCCTTCGTGCATGAGCATTCCATACCAGTTGGCGAGTTGTTCTTTCCAGTAAAGTTGCCATTTGGTGAGGACGTGTTTTTCTAGCAAATGATGAGATTTAATGATAATCAGCGGAGCAGCGGCCTCAAAACCAACCCTTCCTTTGATCCCGATAATGGTATCTCCCACATGGATGTCCCGACCAATCGCATAAGGAGCGGCCAGTTCATTCAACGCCTGAATAGCTGGTACAGGATGTTTGTATTTTTTTCCGTCGATTCCTGTCAGCTCGCCCTTTTCAAACTCAAGTTGCACAATGGTTTCATCCTTTGATTGTAATTGAGTAGGATAAGCCGATTCAGGCAGATAATCCCAGGAATTGAGTGTTTCTTTTCCTCCTACACTGGTGCCCCACAGTCCCTGGTTGATAGAATACTGCGCTTTGGCCCATTCCATTTCCACCCCTTTGGAAACCAGATAAGAAACTTCCTCTTCACGGGTCAGTTTCAAATCGCGGATCGGCGTAATAATTTCAATTTCAGGGGCTAATAAAGAAAAAATCAGGTCAAATCTCACCTGATCGTTTCCCGCTCCGGTACTTCCATGAGCGATATAGGCAGCACCCATTTCACGGGCATATTTGACAATGGCCATCGCCTGAAAAACCCGTTCTGCACTTACAGAAAGAGGGTAAGTATTATTCTTCAGAATATTACCGTAGATCAGGTATTTGATACATTTATCGTAATAATCTTTTGTCTCATCGAGGGTTTGGTGAGATTTCACTCCCAGAAGATAGGCTTTATCTTCGATGGTTTTTAGCTCTTTTTCAGTAAATCCGCCTGTATTCACAATGGCAGAATGCACTTCCAGATTTTTCTCAATCGTGAGATATTTCACGCAATAGGAGGTATCGAGGCCACCGCTATAGGCGAGTACTACTTTATTGTTCATGAGTTTGGGTAAGATTGGTATGAGGTTCAACATTAATGACGACCGGGTTTTCTACCGGAACGGATTTTTTTCGTGCTTTGGCTTCCGGATCATAAAGCATACCCGTACAAAGGCACATTTTTTTATTGTTTCGGGTGAGAATATCAAAATTCGGACAACTCTGACAACCAGCCCAAAACGTAGGATCATCTGTCAATTCGGAAAAAGTAACCGGTTTATAGCCCAGTTTTGAATTGATTTTCATTACTGCCAGGCTGGTGGTTATACCAAAGATTTTGGCGTCAGGAAACTTTTTCCGGGAAAGTCTGAAAATTTTCTTCTTGATTTTACCGGCCAGACCCAGCTGGCGAAAATCAGGGTTAACAATCAGTCCGGAATTGGCGACAAACTTATCATGTCCCCAGGATTCTATATAACAAAAGCCAGCCAGTGTTTCGCCAGCCAACGCAATCACTGCTTTTCCTTCATTGATTTTTTTTTCAATGTATTGAGGCTCCCTCTTGGCAATCCCGGTGCCACGCGCTTTTGCTGCAGATTCTATTAAATCACAAATAGATTGAGCATATTTGAGGTGTGCCTTTGTAGCGATATAAATCTTAACTTCCATGTTTAGTTTTTTCGGGGTTATTAATATAAAAAAAGCACGTTCTCCAAAAAATTTGAGATACGAATACAGGTTTGATAATATGTGAAAATATTCAGGCCATTAGGCCCTGGTCCTCATCCTTGGGGAGAAGTAGGTAAATAAGGTGATGAAGATATGATATGTAGGTACGCTTTTCACGATGGAGCAAAGCAAAGAAGGTTTTTTATTATATCCTAATTAATAAAGATATTTTTTACAAAATTGACAATAATGAGAGCAGTCATTCAAAGAGTTTCATTCAGCAAGGTAGAAGTAGAGGGAGAAGTTGTCGGAGAAATCCCTCAGGGATTAATGGTGTTACTGGGTATTACCCATGAAGATAATGAGGACGATATCGCCTGGATGATCAAAAAAATCACTCAATTGAGGATTTTCAATGATGAGGCGGAGAAAATGAATTTATCGGTACAGGATGTAGGTGGCGATATTCTGGTGATCTCACAGTTTACCCTTTACGCCAATGCCAAAAAAGGCAACCGCCCTTCTTATATTCGTTCTGCGCCGCCTGATATATCCATTCCATTGTATGAGAAATTTCTGGAGCAATTACGCGTTTCTTTTTCAGGG
>JAGQVA010000807.1 GCA_020438265.1 Bacteroidota bacterium | reverse complement strand
TTTTTCCATTATTCCGCCCAGACCAGGGATAATGCTTTTACCGGACTGAAACAGCTTTTGCCAGGCGTTTAGCGATCGCCAATTACTATCCTTAAGCTGTTTTGTAGAAGAAATAAGATTATTAATATCCTGCTCATTTTCACCTGCCAAAGGAGTCATTCCAATCAGTTGAGAACTCATCTGGCTCCAGTCTGAGCCATCTTGTTGTACACCTGACTCAACGGCTTCCTCCTCTGTCTTTTTATCTGTGCCGAAAGCGCCTCCCTGCCCCGAACCAAAATTCAAGATCTTCTGCAGCAGTTCCATGATTCCTGCTGGTAAGGGATCAGGGGATGCACTATTGGGGTCTGTTTCTCCTTTTTTGACCTGAAGTTCTTTCTCCGCCTGTGCTTTTGACTGATTGAGTTGATCATTGCTCTGTTTTTCCCCCGTCAGCATTTCCTGGCCCATATTCATCAACCGGGTTTTCCAGTCGCCTGCTTTTTCTTTCTGATCGCCCTTGACACCTGTGATCTGTTCCATGATTTTTCCCATGGCCATTTCTCCCAATTGCCGGATCGCCAGTTTCACTCCCGCAATGGCAGCGCCTTTGGCAAGGCCGCCCAATGCTGCGCCCCAACTCCGCTGGATAGAAGGCGTTTTCCCGGAAACAGCTCCTTGCTGGACTGTATGTGTCAATTCATGCGCCAGCAGATGTTTTCCTTCTTTGCTTCCTGTATTATACTGACCATCGTTAAAGTAAATATCCTTGCCGTGGGTAAATGCTTTAGCTCCGATTTCCTTATTCATCTCGCCCGCCTCACTGTCGGTATGAATCCGAACATCACTAAAATCTGCCCCCATTTGTTGGCCCATTTCCCGGGATGTCGAATCGTCCAGGGACTGCCCTTTACCTTTGGTTCTTTGTAATTTATCAGACAGATCATCAGAGGCTTCCTCAACGGTTGCCCCTTTGGACAGAATTTGATTTTTCTGCTCGCTTTTGCTTATCTCCAGGGTCAACGGCTCTGGTAACTGTCCCGGCATTTCTTCTCCGGCTTCAGGCAAAGGCGGAGGGGTGGTATTGACGGGAACTTCCGTTGAATCAATCTGTCCATCTTTTTCACTTGATTCCTGTTTCCCACTTTGAGCGGAAGAATCTGCTATTTCTGAAGGTTTTGTTTCTGTTAACTCGCTGGTTGTTTCCGTTTTATTCTCTGATGCCTGTTCATCCGGTTTTTCTTCCTTCGTTTTTGTTTCTTCCGTATTTTCTGAGGTTTTATCCTTTTCAACAGGGCCTTCTTTTGATTCAGGTGTTGATTCTCCTCCTGTAGAACTTATTTCTTTGGGGGTAACTTCTTCTACCGAAGTTTCCTTTTCCGGGACTTCTGTTTCGGGTGGGTTTTCCTGCTTGCTCTCGTCTTCGTCACCTGACTCAGAAGAATCTGCATTTGATTCTGCATTGGCATCGCCTGAGCCTTCGTCATCCGGCGTTTGTTCCAATTCCGTTTCCCGGGTCATTTCCTGCGTGTCCTGCTCTTCTTTTTCTTCGGCATTGGATTCTTCCTCCTGGCGTTGAATGACGGGATTTTCATTGATCAGTTTTGGCTGGACTTTTTCATTATCAGGCGTTTGTTCACTTTCGAATATGGGTTTGCGCTGAATTCCTTCCTCTTTTCCTTCCAGTTTTGGCTCTTCCTGTTCTTTCTCAGCTTCTTTCTGAACAGTTGGGACATTTGAATGGACCGTTTCGGAAAGATTCTGAACTACTTTATCTGCTACAGAATCTGCTTCCTGTTCATATTTATCGTTGGGTTTGCCAATCGTCAGTTTGGGCTGAATGGTTGAAGGAGAAAAAAAGTAATTTTGAGGCGTCTGAGTCTGTTGGGCGAAAAATGGCTGAACATCGGTTTGAACGTCCGAAAAGAATAAATCGTCTCCTTCCTTTTTGGCGAAAGGGGCGTTGTTTTTCTGACTCTGATGACTTTGGGAAGCCGTCGTATGTTCTGCAGTTTTCATACTAAATTCATTTTTTTAGGCCCATTCTACTCGAAGTAATTCTTCCATCCATGGAAGTTTTAGCATGCTCACGCTCCAGGGCAATTTGCCCAGCAGAATATCTATCGTTTTTTGCTCTACCATTAAATACCAACCATTCTGTCTTTTTTCCAGCTTTCCTTCCCGATGGAAAAATCCCTCTCGAAGCGCATCTCCGGAAACAGCCCCCAAAACTCCCCAATATTTAATCGCGGCTTGTAAAAGCTGTTCTCCTTCCTCCATATCTTCCGCCGTGATTTCCACTTCCCGTTCAATCGGAATATCAAAGGGCAACCCGCAGAGAAACTTGGGCAAGAGCAATTCATACTCTGGTAATCCGGTTTCACGCGTGGCCAGATATTGAATGAGATGAATCGCTTTGTGCTGCGCAGCTTCGCTAACAAATTTTTCATCCTCCACCAGATTTACAGCCCTGAAAAAATGGCTCAAAAACGGATGAATCAATACGATGCCTGCATGGAAAACATAAAAGGAAGTGCCAACTGGATGGTCTGCAAACGTTCTGGGATTTAAAATGGATTTATGGGTTTCTTTCCTTATCAAATCTTCAGCAACAATTAAACTCTCTTTTTCATCACCCTGACTTTCAGCACTTTGGTTTAACAATATCTCTTTTTCGGATTCTTCTATTTCCTGTCTTTTTGCGGATACTTTTTCTGTTTTTTCTTTGCTTGACAAGTCTGGACTTTGGTCTTCAATTGGGAGCTGCCCTGTTTTGTTTTTTTGTTCAGAGGGGGAAGTAGTTTCCTTCGAATTCACAGCGTGTTGCTTGTTATCCTCTTCTCCTTCTCTTGTATTTTCAGGTAGGTGTGTTTTAGAATCTTTTTCAGATTTTACAGGTTTTTCTGAATGAGAAGATTGATTACCGGGAGTTTTTTGTTGTTCCTTATCTGTCTGCAATTTTGTTTCCTCCTGAGAGGATTCAACATTCGTATTTTCAGAATAAACCTCTTTTTTCGGGAGTTGCTTA
>JAGQVA010000806.1 GCA_020438265.1 Bacteroidota bacterium | reverse complement strand
GCTATTACGGCCTTTGAAGAGTCAGCATCCATTCACAGGAGCTTTTCGGGGATGAATTTGCCCCTTTTTGAGCTGGATAAAGCTTCACTTATGAATCATCTGGGCGCTTCATATCTGGCTCTCAGGCAATTTGATAAGGCATTTGAAACTACCCGTGAAGCACAAATATTCATATCACAACTTGCAAATGAAACCCCGTCTTTGTATTGGCAGGAATTGGCATATAATTATTACAACCTCGCCAGTATTTTTCGACAGAAAATCCATTTTACCCAGGCAAGGATGTATTATCACAAAGCAGATTCTGTATATGCTTTGTATCCTGAAAATTCTGTTTCTGTTTCGTGGAGACCTTATATCAAAGAGGAAGTGGATTTATTATCTTCTCAGGAAGAACTGGCCCATTTGCTATCGAATCGGGGAATAGACTTTTATGAGTCCAAACAAAATGATTCGGCAAGATACTACTGGCAGGAATCGATTCGTGTGTATGAAAACATTCCTCCCAATTCTGCTCAGGTAAATATTTCCTACAATCTTTCCGTTGTGCATGAAAATCTCAGTTTTCTGGAAACCGATCCCTCAAAACAATTTGAAACCATGCAAAAAGTAGTGCTTTACCGTGAAACGGCCCTTACTAAAGAGCCTGACGATATCGAAATCAAAACCAAGCTGGTTGAAGCTCTTTACGATTTGTCCTGGTTGGGATTGTTTGCAAATGCTTTTGAAGAATCCGAAAAAGCAGCCCGCAGGGTTCTGGTTTTGTCCCCTGAATCTACGGGAGTCATTACCAATCTTGCTTCTGCCTTATTATTTTCAGGTCGCTTCTCAGACGCTGAAACTTATTATCTGGAGTGGAAGGATAAACCCTGGATCAGCGATTCGGCTCAGACTTTCGGAGATATTTTTCTGGCGGATCTCAAGGAACTGGAAGAGGCGGGGGTTACTCATCCAGATATGAAGAAAGCACGCAAATTATTAAAGAAGTGAAAATAGGGGAGAAGTATAAAGATTCCTTCTCCCTCTATCCCTGTCTAAAATGATTGTTTCACAATCATGAGAGATTTTTGCATTCCGTGTTGGTTGAAGAAGGAAATCCAATAGATGCCCTTTTCATTCGGTAATTCCCATTCAAAAGATTTGATGTTTGTGCGCTCTCCCTCCTGAACAACTTGTCCTAATATATTGGTTACTTTGACTTGAATATGTGGGTAAATCTTCCCCAGATCAATGGTAAAAATGCCATTATTGGGATTTGGGAATATTTGTATTTTTGCCTCTTCCCATCTTGCGATACTGGTCATTGTTCCATTGGTAAATTCACAAAGAGAAGTATCAACACAGCCATTATTACTCAATTCAACAGCATAATTACCAGCCTGTGAAGGGGTAAAAGACTGACTGGTTGCTCCCGGAATCACAGCATAATTATTATCACAATCCAGCCATTGGTAGGAAAGCCCCGTTGCCTGTGCAGTCAGGGTAGAATCATTCACCTGAATGGTGGGATCAATATCATTGACTGTCAAATCAATGGTAATAATGCTGTCGCATCCTACTGCATTGGAAATCAGGGAAGTGTATACGCCCGTTTCCGTAAAAATCTGCCCATCCGGAGCAGTGTAACTATCACAGGCGGATTCTGTGAGGGTGATTGTTGAGTGATTACAAGGCTTGAGTTTTAATACAAAAATATCCATTTGCCCCCTGGTATCAACCCAAAAGGAATCAGGGCCGGGATTCAGATCTATCATTCCCTGAAATCCTCCGGTGAGGTAGACATTTTCCTGAGCATCGACAACCAGACCCTCTCCGATATCGCTACTGCCTGTGGATTCGATGGCTTTGGCATAAATAAAATTGCCGGCGGAGTCGAGTTTTTGAACAAAAACATCCTCTCCTCCCAAAGCCTCAATTTCCCGTTTGGCTGGCCCGGGATCAAAATCTACTATATCCGCAAAACGACCTGTAATGTATAGATTGGCAGAAGCATCTAATGCAAGTCCTCGCGCATAGTCATAACCAAAAGTACCTCCCTGGAAGTTATGTGCCCATCGCAGATTGCCATTGGCATCCAGCTTTTGAACGAAAAAATCATATCCTCCTGAAATTTCCAGCCAAAGGGTATCCTGCCCAGGATCTGCGTCGAATGCTCCATTTGAATATCCGCACAGGTATACCTGATTCGCATCGTCAACGACAATGTCTTCATAAAAATCCCGCCCGGTTCCTCCCATTGTTTTTGTCCAGATCATATTTCCCTGAGGATCGAGTTTTTGAACAAAGAGATCTTCTTCGCCTTCAGCAGTAGCCATCAGCGTATTTGCACCCGGATCAAAATCAACAGTTTCTGTAAAATAACCACAGAGATAAACATCATCATTATTATCAACTGTCAGGTCGAAGCCTTCCTCCCCACCAATCAGATTATTCGTGTAAACATTCACCCACTGGTAATTCCCACCAGCATCCAGTTTTAATACATAAATAGCTCCTCCATTGGCTGTAACCATCCCTCCTGCACTATTTGGATCAAAATCTATGGAGTTAAAAAATCGTCCTGTCAGATACACATTTCCGCTCTGATCAGTTTCTACCCCTTTTCCGCGATTTTCAAAACCACCATCATACACCTTTGCCCACAAATAATTGCCATTCGGATCCAGTTTCAGGATAAAAATATCTTTGCCATTAGCCGTTTGATTGGCCACTCCCGGTCCTGGATCGAAGTCTACAGTACCACTGCAATAACCCGTAATAAAGATATTTCCCTGAGCGTCTAATGCCAGATCATAAGCTTCATCAAATTGTGAAGATTGTCCTCCAAAGGAATATACCCAGATCAGGTTTCCTGAAGGATCAATTTTTTGAATAAAAATATCCGTAGCGCTTCCATTGTTCAGGGTAGATAGATTCAGGGTATCAGGTCCGGGATCAAAGTCAGCCGTTCGCCGAAAGGAACCCGCAACATAAATATTCCCTGAACCATCTCTTTTTATGGAAAAACCACGG
>JAGQVA010000805.1 GCA_020438265.1 Bacteroidota bacterium | reverse complement strand
CAAGTCCGGGAAAACGCTCCTCTGCCAGGCTTAAACCATTGGAAATTTCCACAGCAGCAGACTCTTTGTTTTGATGGTCGTGAATGGCTTCGGCCATACGCTTCAGATGAATGGCCATTCGGGCGATGGTTTCATTTTTCAGGATATCTGAATCGGTAATATAATCTGCATTATAACGAACAGGAACCAGATCCAGCCCTTCTACAACTACTTCTCTTTTGCCTGTTGTGATATTATCGTAAGCAAGCCGAACGATCACGGTTCCAGGTTTCTTTTGCTTCATCTGAAAAGAAGTCAGAACCACTTGTGTAAGGCCCTGATTCATATTATTGAGCGAAAATTTCATGGAATTCTGATCTCTTGTATCATAGGCAAAATCATAAGCGTCCATGACCATTACATGATCGGGAAATTCAATGGTTAATTCCACGTTTTTTCCTATTGGATACAACAAACTGGCAACTTCATCATCAAAGACTTTCTGTATATCTTCTGCATTATCGATAAAATGAAAGGTATTTTTCTTGCTTTGCGTTAATTGACGGGCCAGTTCATAATTCACATCCATTCCCACGCCGATAAATACATAATCGATGTCCAGATCAGCGTCATATTTAACAGAATTGGCCACAATTCTCTCTGGATTGAGTTCTCCGGTATTCGTAATGGCATCGGTGAGAATAATCAAACGGTTAGACTGGTTGGAAGCATAGGTTTTAATGAGTTCTTCATAGCCAGTAACGATTCCCTTATTCAAGTCTGTAGAACCACGGGTTTGTAAATTATTGATTGCACTTCGGACCATATATTTATTTCCTGCTTCATGGGCGGGTAATAAAATCTGCGCTTCATGGTCAAAAGCAATCATGGAAATTTTGTCTGACGGCTTGAGATGATTGACCAGCGCCAGCAAAGCCTGTTTGGTTTTATGGAGTTTTTCTCCCTGCATCGAACCACTTCGGTCAATGACCAGCCCAATATTTACAGCAGGTGTTTCGTAGTAATCGTCGCCTGTGGTGGTGGCGATTCCGACCTGCAAAAGCCCTTCTTCTCCAACAGAAGGATTCCCCAGACGCAAGTCAAGGTTGACAGATTTTCCCGAATGAGGGAGCGGGATTTGATGTTTGTGATAGTTATAATACTCCTCTACAACAATCTCATTAGGATGAGGAATAATATAATTCTCTGAACGCTGACGCCCCATAGAAAGCGCTGCGGAAGAATAACCATATTGCCCCAGGGCAGAATCAGCAAACCAGATCATCATCAAAAACAAAATCAAAAAGCGGGAAAAGAAAGTGGATTTAGATAGAATTGTCATTGTTTGAAAATTTAGAAGTGTTTGTAAAATCATGACACAATGTTAAGCCTCTGCCTCCCTAATCCCCGGAAAAACCCTTGCAAAGGCTTTGTAAAACGTTTTACAAGGCTTTTGCATAAAACTCTGTGGGCAAATTCTTATCTTTGGATATGCGGGAAAGCGATTACCAATACTTTACACTACTAAAGGAAGCGGTTGCCTCCACGTTTCGAAAGGCGCATCCACATTCCAATAAAAATTTTGAAGATTTTAAGGGACAGGATATTGTCAATTTTCAGGAGCATTTGTCATTGGAAACCAAAGGCAGGATCAGTGAAAAATGGTTTTACACCCATATCAAATCGGAATCCGGGAAATTGCCAAGAATTGATATGCTCAATATGCTCAGTCAGTATGCGGGTTATCACAACTGGGAAGATTTTTTAGGCAGGCATTCACTTTCTGAAAATCCCGTTGCTCTCCAAAAAACCAGCCATAAATCATTGGCTTTATTTGGAGGGCTGGGGTTGCTGATCATCTTCTCTTTGGGTTATATGATGACTCAAAGAAGTTCTTATCAGTTTTGTTTTGTTGATGCTGATGATCAAACGCCAATCAGCCAGCCAGTAGATGTCTGGGTTTTGAATTCAGGGGAAAGTCCGCAGATCATGACTTCAGATAGTAAAGGGTGTGTAACTCTTGAGATGGAAGAGGCGGAAATTACCCTGGTAATCAAAACACCCTATTACCAACAAGACACGATCCAGCGCAGCCTGAGGAGACAAAACGAACCAGAAGTCATCAGACTCAAAAAAGACGATTACGCCCTGATGATCCATTATTTTTCCACGGCCAATCTGGACGACTGGAAAAAGAGGCGGGAGCAATTGGGCGAAATCATTGCCGATGATGCAAGAATTTTCCAGGTATTTGGTCCTTTGGAAGAAGGCGTCGAAATGTATAATAAAGAGGAATTTATCGACAAAATGACCATGCCATTGAAAAGCTTACGCAATATTGAAATTCTGGAGACCAATTACGAAAAAGGAAAAATCGCAACCATGCGTTTTGTGCAGAAAGATTCTTAAAGCTGAAAAAATGAAACCATTCATCATATATATATCCATCATTCTGTTAGGCTTAAATTTTGCTTCAGGGCAAATGGGCATGCAGACAAAAACCAAGGCGCAAAGCCTGGAAGATCAATTTAGCGCGCCTTATCTGAGCAAACATCAATTAGAAGGTTTTGAATCCAGGGTCAAACAAAAAGTCAAAGACTTTATTGACTATCTCAATATTGTCGCGAATCCTGAATATGACCAGGAACTACGCAAGCACGCACAAGACCTGGCTTTAGAGTTTTTTACTGATCCACATCAGACTTTTGCTGGTGAAGGGGATTTGGGTAAGTTTCTACAGACACTTTTGAAGAGCAAGGAAAAGATCAGCTTCTCAGCTGAAGAGCTAACAATTGAAGAATCGCTTGTAGATCATTTTCAGAGAAACGCTGAATTCGTGCCGGGGGAATTGAGTTTTCGGTTTATTCAGGAGAAAAAAGGGAAGCAGGAAGAAACTGACACGATTTTGCCTTTTTTATTGGTTCAGGTTGAGAAGAAATTTGGGAAAGATCGGTTGATGGTTTGGGAGGTGAGGTTGGGGGGGAATTAACATGTCAGCAAAAGCCAAAAACCTAAATTTCCTAAAACGGTGTGGTTA
>JAGQVA010000804.1 GCA_020438265.1 Bacteroidota bacterium | reverse complement strand
ATTTCCATCTGTGTTATTGGCGAAGGTATTTCCACTTTCTTCAAGCGTAGCACCTGATTTCACAAAAATCCCGCAGCCGTCATTATCATGAATATAACTATTGGTAACTTTCATTTTTCCGTCTTTGACAATCAGACCGGCGATATCATTACAACAATACACATAATTACTACCTGCATTGGCGATCTCTGCGTGGGTAATTTCATTGCTATTGCTGTTTGTTTCGGTGTGAATGCCTCTCCAGTATCCTTTGACATTTTCCTTTCCTCTAAAGATAATCTTATTGGAAGCAGTACCTACTGCATTGAGGGTTCCATTATCATAGACACCGATTCCTGCATTTTCACCAAAAACCACTTCAGTTCCTTCTTCGATACCAAAAGGCGAGGTTACATCCAGGACAGCATTCGTCGCAACTAAATAAGGAACATTCAGTCTTGGCCAGTCTGTAGGAAGGGCAATGCCAGAATTATATATCTGCGCATAATCGTCATCATTACCCGTAAAATCAGATCCTGTACCTGTTAATTCTCCAGCTCTTTCTGCGGCCAGATACAGAGGTGTTTTTGCATGTGTTGTAATTGTATTATTGCTGAAGGATGCGATCGAGGCATTTTTATCGGCATAAAATCCGTAAGAGTCTCCATTGCTGATAGTGGTATTAGACATTGCCAGGGTTCCCCCCTTCAGGAATACAGAAGCAATCTCGTTACAACAGTAGACATAATCGGCTCCTGCATCTGAAATTCTGACGTAAGAGAAGTTATTTCCACTGGAATTGGTTTCAATATGAATTCCTCTCCAGTAGCCTTTATTGGCTTCTTTTCCACGAAGAATAACCTGATTGGAAGCAGATCCTTCCAGTTTCAGAGAACCTCCATCGTATACTCCCAATCCTCCGTTCTCCTCGAAGGCAAGTTCAACTCCGGCTTTTAAAGTCAAAGGTTCCTTGATATCAAACACTTCTCCATCAAGAAGAAAAGGTACATTGGTAGCAGAAATTTCAGTGATATCATCCACAGTGCTCCCCGAGATATAGATAAAATCCTTGCTGTTTCCTGTGTAATCAGAACCCGTACCGTCCAAATCTCCGGCTCTTGTGATAGCCAGGTTCATGGGGTAATCGCCATGTGTGGTAATGGTATTATTCTGGAAATTGGGCAGGCTGGCTGCGGCTTTGGCCAGGATTCCAAAATTGGCTCCATTTCTGAAAGTGGAATTCTGGATTGTCATTTGTCCGTCTTTGATGAAAAGAGAAGCTTTTTCATTACAACAGTATACATAATTGCTACCCGCGTCTTCTACAGTTACAAATTCAAAGCGATTTTTGCTGGAATTGGTCTCTACGTGAACTCCTCTCCAGAAACCTGTATTATGCGTTTCTCCTCTAAAAACAATCGGTTCGGCAGAAGTACCCACAGCATTTAATGAACCCGCATCATACACACCCAAACCGGCGTTTTCCTCAAAGGCAATTACCACACCCGGCTCAATGGTAACTGAAGCAGTAATGTCCATGACGCAGGTTACAACATAATCGATAGCGGAAGTTGTGTTAAGCAATACCCGATCCTCTGTAAAATAATTACAATCCAGAATAGTAGGATTATTATTGACTATGGTGCCATCATCGCGAAGCCATTTTTGTGAATTACCAGCGCCTGAATTACCAACATTAATCCGCAGTTCATTATCATTTACCATGGTAATGGTTGCATCGTAATAATTATAATCACTTCCGAGTTCCTGGTAAGCAAAACTGGTCAGATCCACAGGAGTAATCCCTTGCCATTTGATATCGCCATCGCTGAAGCCGCTACCTGCTTTGTCAATGATGATACCTGTACCACCTGCTGCTTCAATTTTCATGAAATCGCTGGAGGGATTATTACTTTCTACCCGAATCCAGGTTCCATTTAGTTTGGCCAGAGAAATCAGGTCGTCTGGTCCGTCAGTGATTTTGCAAGCAGAGAAAGTTACGAGGGTAATCAGAAGTACCCAGAAATAGTTTTGAAATTTTTGCATGTCGGTTAAGTCCTAATTGTTTGTTTTTTTGTTGATTCTGCCGGGAAGTTTTTGGTGATCTTCCCATTGGCTTTCAGGTATCAGTGTCATTCAAAAACAATAGGTAAACATGCGGGGGTGATTTTTTTTATTTTTTTTTCATGATGCAAAGGGAACACAGTTCGCCAAAATCTTATAAACCTATAGGTTGTCACCCTGAGCTTGTCGAAGGGCCTATGTATAAGAGTTTGGTTTTTAATTATTTTATCAGCCATGAAGCGTCGTGTAATCAATAGACCCTTCGACAAGCTCAGGGTGACAGCAACTCGGTCGGCTCCGCCTGTTTATTAATCGCTTGAAAGGGTTAATTGGCGGACGAACTCCGTTCCTGATGCAATAGAGAAATGATCTCCCAATTCATAAATCGTATTCTGCAACTGCCCCTCCACGGGATTGCCATTTTTGCCCTTTATTTTCCAGTTAATTTCCATTTGCCAAACGGGTTCAATTCCTTCTATTTCGATAAAAACAGTTCGGGCATCCAGGGCTAATTTTACAGATTTAACAATAAGTTCTTTTTCATTATAATGTTTGGAGCCGTACTTTCGGGTTCGTTTCAGCTCCCAGGTACGAATGGTAAAATTATCCGGATTTTCCACCGCTTCCGGATCCAAAGGATCTGAAAATTTGATTCGCAAACCATTTTTCATAGCTGATAATTCAATCGGCGCGTAAACCGGGGCTCCATTATACCGAATCCGATAAAAACCTCCCGGATCATATACCTGATTGGTTGCCCAGGCTGACATTCCGCAAACATAAAGATGGTCATCGCCGGGATTAAATCTGCCTCGAATTAAACCGGTTTTAAACGCTGGAATTGGTAATTGAAAAATACCTCCCTGCATCTGGTTTCCCACTTTTTCATGCGGAATGACATAAATGGTTCCATATCCATAAGAAAGATTTAACAAGCTCCCATTCAGTGCGCCCCATTTCTCCGAATCTACCC
>JAGQVA010000803.1 GCA_020438265.1 Bacteroidota bacterium | reverse complement strand
CCTGTTAAAAGCAAAGGGGAAACAGAAGTCCTCCAATTGAGGAATTGCCTTTTTTTTATGAACCACAAAGTCATAAAGTGAACAAAGAAAACGAAACTAACCTTCTGTGAACTTGTATTTTTTGTGGTAAAAAACACCACAAAGTCATAAAGTGAACAAAGTAAATGTAAAATATTACTTCTGTGTGCTTTGTCCCTTTTGTGGTAAAAAACACCATCTAAAACCTTAAAATTTAATCCTCCTTTGATTCCATCCACCAAATAAGTGCATTTCGACCTCCAATCATTAACACCAGCGGTAGAATGCCTGCGTTAAAATCCTGAATCAACCAGTCCCATCCAAGAAGAGTAATTCCACATAAAATTGCTGAAACCAACGCATAATGTTTGAGCCACTCTGGCTTTTTTCTCATCAGCATAAATCCAACGATCAAATGTGTGGGCAATGCCCAAAGAAGGTGGAAATTCCCGCCAGTTGCGGTATGATCTGTGGCAAACCAAAGCAGAGAGATAATCACTCCTGCCAAACCAAAAATGATATACAGCGTGATATCCAGCCCTTTGCGGCGGTTTCCGGATTGTAGCTCTTTCCAGGAAACATATCCCACAATTAAGAAAAGTAGCCAGAATATCAAAGCGGGATGTAACAAAATCGAATGTTTGTTATCCTGTTCTTCAGCCTTATAAAGCGTCTTCTCTTCTTTGACAAAAGGTACCCATTCTCCATTTCGCAAAATCTCCGAAGCGGTAAGTCCTTCGGCCAGATAATCAGGCAAAAACATTTGTTCTTCCGGTGTTGCCGGACGATCAATAATCGATCCGAGTGCCAAATCAATTCCAAAATCTTCCCAATATTTTCCTTCCAGATAAATATCGATCAAATTGCGGAAGGTAAGTTCCGGATTCGTATAATCCTGACTCAGCCGAAAAGAATCCTGCAATACGTCCACAAACACATCTTTAATCCGACTGGCACAATTATCAAAAAAGAAATCATAAAGATAATATCGGTTTTCAGGTTTATAGTTTTCTTCCAAATAATCAAAAACGGCCTGTTTCTGCGTTTGAGTTAAATCAAAAATATCCTCATAAAACGACCTTTTGAAGTATTTATAGGCATAATCAAACTCCCGATAATTGTCTACATCCAGTTTGTAATTGAGTTTCCCCTGGCAAAATTTCAGGTAAAAATTGGGCGTATTAAAATCAAACGTCCCGTAATTATACACCCTGTCAATCCGGTTTTGCGGATCATTCACCCGAATGGCGCTATGCCCAAAGGTTGAATATAACTCCTGTCCAGGATCACAGGTAAGCAGACTGATCTCGGCCATTGGGGAAAGGGTGGGAGCCGCATACAGTGAAACAGTAGTAGTGATAAACACTGCAATGAAACTGAGGAAAGAAGAAATCAATTTTGCCATACACAAAGGTAGTATTTATCGGATAAATGGTTGTAAGAAATTCTGCTTAGTAACTTTACCAGCGATAAATCTGGCTGGGCGAATGCCCCGGCTCCGTAGGAGCTTTTAACATTGAATGATTTCCCCACTCCAAATTCCCCCCACGATAATCTCTCCTCCTCTACAAAAATTCAATATGATTTTTTAGATTTACCTCATGACTAAATCTAATCTATTTCTCATCTTCATACTATTGGGGTTCAACCTCCCTGGTTTTGCAAAAGTATATGTTTCTCCTCTATTTGGCGATCATCTGGTTTTACAGCAAAAATCAGCTCCGGCGATTTGGGGTCGTGCTGATCCCGGAGAGATGGTGACTGTCTCGGGAAGCTGGGATGACATGAGTCTGGTGACTTATGCCGACAGCAAGGGGAAATGGCGAATTAATCTGATTACTCCTGAAGCGGGAGGCCCCTATACCCTGAAGATCGCGTCTTCGAATGTTATCGAAATCAAAGACGTTTTGATTGGAGAAGTCTGGTTGGCCTCAGGCCAATCCAATATGGCCTGGCGATTGCGTCAAAGCGAACATGCTGAGGAAGAAATTCCTCAGGCCAATCACGAAAATATTCGCCTGTTTCAGGTCGCTCAGGAAGTTTCCTCCACGCCAAGACTTGAAGCCAAAGGAGAATGGAAGGTTTGTAGCTCCGAATCTGCCCGCGAATTTAGCGCCGTGGCTTATTATTTTGCCAAAGAGCTGCAAAAAGAACTGAATGTGCCTATCGGCATTATTCAGTCTACCTGGGGCGGTACGCCTTCTGAAGCCTGGACCAGCCGCAAAGCGCTGGAGGCACACCCTTCTTTTCAGGGTTTGCTCGATCGGTTTGACGACGAATTGCGGGAGCACCGCAACGACCCCAGTTCTCCCGACCCCATTCACTCCAAAAATCCCACTACCCTTTATAATGCCATGATTGCGCCGCTGATTCCTTATGATATTCAGGGAGTGATCTGGTATCAGGGAGAATCCAATACCTATGATCCGTGGTTGTATCGCAATCTTTTTCCGGCCTTGATTTACAACTGGCGACATGACTGGAATAAATTATTGTCCTTCTATTTTGTGCAAATTGCGCCTTTCAATTATGGTCAGACTCCATCAGGGACAGGTATCCGCGAGGCTCAACTGATGTCATTGGAAGTTCCCAATAGCGGCATGGCCGTAACGATGGACATTGGGAATCCCCAGGATATTCATCCGCGCAATAAGCGGGATGTGGGAAAACGCCTTGCCCTTTGGGCGCTGGGCAATGATTATCAAAAGGAAGATTTGGTTTATTCGGGACCTTTATACAAAAAAATGGAGGTTGAGGGTGATAACATTCGACTGTATTTTGACCATGTTGGCAGCGGATTGGTAGCAAAAGGGGGAGAATTAACCCATTTTCAAATTGCCGGAACTGATCAACAATTCGTTGAAGCTCGTGCTATCATTGAAGACAGCACCATTGTCGTATCAGGTGAAGGAGTTTCCAATCCCAAAGCAGTCAGGTACGGCTTTGGAAATACCGATATGCCCAATTTATTTAACAAAGAAGGGCTTCCCGCTTCTTC
>JAGQVA010000802.1 GCA_020438265.1 Bacteroidota bacterium | reverse complement strand
GTGGAGTCAACCGAGTTGGTAATCGACCGGACCAATTCCAATATCAGAAATGGAGTAGCTATTTCGCCAAAAGCCATGACTTTTGCCATGGACCTTTTTGCCAGTGCAGATCCCGACCTGACGGAATTAAACTTTGCTTATGATACAAGCCGCCTGAAAGTTAATTATGAGCTGGAACTTCCCCTGGCATTCCGGCTGGATCAGGTAAGAGTGCGGGATACATTTGGTCTAGAAGGGCAGCAATTTGAAAATATTGATTATGTGGATTTTTTAATTATTTCGGAAAACGGACTTCCATTTACGATTGACCTTCAGGGGTATTTTCTGGATCAGAATGGCACCGTGCTGGATTCTATTCTGGAAGATGAAGCAGAAATTCTTATCTCGGCAGTTACCAATGATCGCGGTTTATTGTCTCAGCCTGTGTCTCATACAGTAGAGATCAGGATTGACGGAGATAAATTGGATGCTATCAGCCAAACAAAATACCTTGCTTTGGTGGCAGAAGTGTCAACCCCGGAAAATGCGCAGAAAACCATTCGCCTTACTCCGCAAAACTTCATTTCTCTGAAAGTCAGTGCCAAAACAGGAATAAATCCATAACCATGAAAAAAAGAATTATATTCATCTGTATCCTGTTTTCAGGACTATATGCTCAGGCTCAGCAGGAACTCAGCCTTCATTTCTCCAGAATTGTACAATCCCAGGAAACAAATCCTGCAATTTTTTCTGAAAAAGCACTTGTAGTTGGCCTGCCAGCTCTTTCCCTTGGGTATAGCAATAATGCGTTTGCCTATGGAGACCTTATCCAAAAAGATCCCAACAGCGATTCTACCATTTTAAATATAGCCGGTGTCATCGACCAAATGGAAGATCGGAATCTCTTGCAAACTCAGTTTAATGTCGATTATGTAAAACTGGTTCTCACACACAAAAAATGGTATGCTTCCTTTCAGGTAAGTGATAAACTAGACACAAGATTTGGTTTTAGCAAAGGATTGGTTCAGTTGCTCTGGTATGGAAATGCTCCTTTTCTGGGAGAGAGCCTGGAATTGACACCAACATTAAATCTTACCTATTATCGGGAAATCAGCGTTGGAGGAGGAATCAGAATGGAAAACTGGCAAGTTGGAGTGAGAATTAAACAACTCACCGGATTGGCTCAGGCAAGTATGCCGCAGGCACAGTTTTCTCTTACCACTGATGCGAATGATTATCATCTGACGCTTCAGGCAGACTACCTTCTCCAGACTTCCGGGATTCAGGCTTTTATTGATGATCCACTCTCCGCAGCAGCTTCGGTTGAAAATACAGGAATGGCCGTAGACTTTGGAGGATTATATCGACTGAATGACCAGTGGACTTTTCAGGCCTCTCTGACCAATCTGGGATATATCAATTGGGACAAAGACGTCCGGAATTTTAGTGTTAAAGGAGAGTATAAATTTGAAGGGATCGAGATAAACGAGTTTCTCAATGACGATTCCCTGTATTTTGAGCAATTGATTGATACACTTACCCAGACTTTTGCACCCACAGAGAGTAATCAGGGGTACCGAAGCAATCTGATTCCCAGATATTACCTCAGTGCCAGTTGGCAACCCATGAAAAATCTTAAGGTAGGGGCTTTACTGTATGGAGAATGGTTTGACGGGTGGAGGCCTGCACTCGCTCTGTATGCCGGTCAGCGGATTTTACCCTTTTGGGAAGCGGGAATTACTTATGTGGCGAAAAATAAAACCTGGGCAAATCTGGGCTTACAGACCAGTGCGAATCTGGGCCCTGTTCAGATTTATGCTGTTACAGATAATGTATATAGCCTGATTCAAATGCGAAATGCAAAACAGGTCAGTGTCAGGGTGGGGGTGAATGTAGCCCTTTGGAAAGTTGAAAATTAGTATCAGGGGAAGTCTTTGGAAGCCTCTAAAGACTTCCCCTGATTTTACTTATTTATCAGCCGATCAATATTTCCCGCCAACACATTATGGTCAATATTGGAGTTTTTCCGAAGCACATTACT
Source organism: Bacteroidota bacterium (assembly GCA_020438265.1). Classification (GTDB taxonomy): domain Bacteria; phylum Bacteroidota; class Bacteroidia; order J057; family J057; genus JAGQVA01. Next base: position 999 of record JAGQVA010000802.1, on the reverse strand, counting down.
CATCAAAGCCACCATATAGGTAGTCCCTGACGGATGCTCGATAATCGCCACGGAGTTCATATAATTGGTCACATTTCCCATATATTTTCCACATTCAGGCATGGTTTCCCGGTCGCATTTATAAAGACTTCCTGACTTGAAATAGACTGCTGCTTCCGCCAGTTTGGCATTGGATGCATAGCGAATCCTGCGATCTGTCATATACATTAATCGCTTGATTTCCAGGCTGGAAAGTGAATCAACGATCTCTCCCCGCTCCATAGCCACCATCCATTTCATCAGTCCTTTTGGTGAGCCGATACTTCCTCCTTTGCCAGGAATATAATTGCTTGCTCCTCTGGTAAACATCAGACCCAGACGCCATTCTTCTTCGTCAATTCCCAAAGCACGTAAAGGTTCATTGACGACAGCAACCGCAATATCCGCAAGTTCTGATTTGGGTGTTTTTTTGAAATAGTCTTCTGCCTCCTCTTCAGTCAGGGTAAGATACTTTTCCTCAAAAACTCTCATCAGAATCGCCTCGCGCCAAACCACACTTGCAGCCCCGTTATTACTCACTGAAAGCGCATGGTCTGCCCATTCAAATATTGAAAACACATCATTCTGATTTACCTGTCTTTTGAAGAATTTTTTGGTCTCAGGATCGTAAAAAGGAACGGTATGTTCATCGTAAACGGCCCAGCCACCCCCACGTACCATTTTGTTCTTGATCAGTTCTATTCTCTGTTCAAAAGAATCTGGGAAAATGGTTTCCAGTTCGCAAAATAACCCCGTTATCACTGCCAGTTTTCCCACACTTCCCGGTTGAAAACCACGACTTTCCTGGCGGCTGGCATAACGAATAGGTCTTCCCGGAGTAATGTCCATCAAAGCTATAGAGTAGCTTTCATGCAGATTTGGGAAAACGCTGCTTAAGGCTTTTTGTAATTCTGGGTCAGGTTCCGGGAGGGATGTGAGGCTATCACCTTTAGGAGTTTGAAGGAGATTCAGTTTAATATC
>JAGQVA010000801.1 GCA_020438265.1 Bacteroidota bacterium | reverse complement strand
GAGGCCCCGGTTTTGCCAGCGGTAAGACAAGCTTATATGGATGACTCTTTCGGCCTGCTTGGCAAAAGATGGAAAGCGCGTCTTTTGCCACGGATCAGAGTTTCTTTTCCTATTACCGAAAACAATGTACTGTATTTCAATTACAGCCATGCCATGCGTTTGCCTCACCCACGATTTGTTTATGCGGGATTGGATCCGGTTTATCAGGATCGTTCTTTCCTGTCTCAATTGGGCAACCCCAATTTAAACCCGGAGGTTACGGTCTCCTACGAGGTTGGCTTGAAATCACAGCTAACCAAAGATTTGGCTCTGACTGCAACAGCTTTTTATAATGATAAATTTGACTATATCGTCAGCCGAAGAGTAGAAGTAAGAGACGCAACCGGACGCTTTGTGGAAAAAACCTTTTTCATCAACCAGGATTATGCCCGTATTCGGGGATTGGAACTGGGCCTTACCCGCCGTATTGGCAACTGGTTTACCGGATCGCTTACCGGATCTTATCAGATTGCCACAGGAAAGTCTAATACAGCAGCAGAATCTGCACTTCAAATTCGCCAACAGGGTTTTGTCAACACTACAAAGGAACAGTTTCTGGCCTGGGACCGGCCTTTTGATATTAAGTTTCTGGCTATTCTCAAACCAGACTCTACCGTATATATTGGCAACTTTCCACTCAGAGGTTTTCGCCTTACAGCCTCTGCAACCTACAAATCGGGCCTTCGATATACGCCCCATGCTTTAATTGGTATTAATGATGGTTCCGGTCGCCCGGTGTATTTCCCAATCCTTGATCAGCCTTTTTCAGAAGTAGGCAGCCCCTGGTTCTGGGTAGACATGAGACTGAGCAGGGATTTCTTCCTTGGAAGAAAAGGTGCTCTTTCACTAAGTGTGGAAGTAAAAAATATTACCAACTACCAATCAGCGGCCATTATCAACGGGGTTACGGGAAGGGCTTACGAACTTGGAGATCCGGTACCGGAAGGAAACCGGGATCCCGTTTATCCCGATCCTCAGGATCGTGGATTGCCGATGGATAATCCTGCACGCTATCTGGCACCACGTCAGGTTTTCTTTGGGGCGGAATTTCGTTTTTAAAGAGTGAGAATAGACCTTCCAGGTTTTCGAAAACCTGGAAGGTCTTATAACAAAAAAAGGTATCCAATTGGATACCTTCGTGCGGATGAAAGGACTCGAACCTTCACGGGATATAACTCCCACTAGAACCTGAATCTAGCGCGTCTACCAATTCCGCCACATCCGCATTCACTATATATTCTGCTTTAAAAAAAGCTCTGCAAATATAGAGTTTTTTTATCTATATGAACAAGGATTTTTTCTGAATAAGTTGTAAAAATTGCCGTCAGTGCAATATTTGGGTATCATCCTCGCAAAATGGTTATATTTATAAAAGTCAAACCCTGATTTATGCAAAAAATTATTCTGCTGGCCACACTACTCATGTTTGCCTTTTCCGGTTTTGGTCAGGAATGCTTGCTTATCAAACATAACCGTCGCGACAAAATAATATCCTACTGTATCGGTGATGAAATCCGTGTTCTGGATAAAAATTTGCAAAAAAAATACAGCGGAACCATCCTTTCTTTAAGAGATTCAGTCTTAGTGTTAGAGAGGCCTGTAGAAAATGCAAAAAAATTACGGTTATTACAGAAAACCTATCGTGATTATATAGCTATTTCGGATATTGAGGCTGTTTATGTAGGGAAAAAGGGAATCTTGAGGAGCGTTCGTTATTTTTATTCGGGAACAGCTATGATAGGCGGAGGACTTATCATTGGCACCAATAGTGTCAACAGCTTACTCGAAGGAGATACCCCTAGTTATCAAAAAATGATTGTAGCCACCGGAATATTAATTTCCGGATTTATTGTCAGACACCTTGGAAGAGATAAATACAAAATCGGAAAAAACTGGACCATTAAAACTGGTCAGCCGGAAGTACCAGCTTCCGAAGAGATTGAGCCGAATCTACGCGAAAAGGCCAATTAGTATATCTTTTTTCATCATTATTTGCTGGATTGTATTCAGTCCTCATGTCAGCTATTCTCAGAAATACATCTCTTTGGAAAACCCCAAAAAATTCAAACGCATTAAATATATGCCTGGGGAAGAAATGTATCTCCAGGCTTTTGAGGAGAAGAAAAAATTTGCGGGGCAATTGGAAGCAGTAAAGGATTCTTTTCTGGTACTGGCTCGCGAACAGGAAATTCCCGATCCCGCAGACCCAAGAGTAATCATTATCCTCGATACAATTCCCATCTCAAAAATTTTTTCCATCTATGCTAATAAGCGTGGGAGTATGGGAAGATTTATGCAAATGTATGGAAGCAATGCCATTGCCGGAGGGCTTTTACTAATGGGGGGAGGAGGAATTATGGCTGCCATAGAAAACCAGCGCCCCGATAAAACAGGTTTTATGATTGCCGGAGGAATTATGGTTAGCGGAATTATCGTAAAAATATTTACCCGCAATAAGTACCGAATGGGAAAAAAATGGCAGGTAAAAGCCATGGATCCGATCATTGATGGCGACTTTTTCCGCGAGGGAGAATAAAAGAGCCGGACGCGTCTCCTACGCCCGGCAACCCTTAAAAACAAGCAAATTTAGTTAGTTGCCTTTCTATACCATTAGCGGGAGAAAGGATACCTTTGGATTGAATTTTTCATACTTAAAAGATAAACAGATGAGTGACATTACAAAATTTGATTATGAGGGCAAAACCATATCCTTTGAATTTTCTGATGGGAGCAAGATGATTAATGCTACGGAGATGGCACGGCCGTTTAAGGGTAAATTAGTTGCGGACTTCCTTCGGACAAAACAAACACAGGAATATATTTCTTTGCTTAAATCCCGATATGGGAATTTACATATCGGCCAAAATAGCCCAAAAAGGGAGGTTTTAAGAGTAGTAAAAGGAGGTGAGCCCGGTTTACAAGGTACCTGGATGGATGAAAAATTGGCATTAAAATTTGCAGCCTGGCTATCGGTAGAGTTT
>JAGQVA010000800.1 GCA_020438265.1 Bacteroidota bacterium | reverse complement strand
ATTTCAGGGTTTTAAATGCCATTGGCATTTGCCAACTGGAATTGGGACAATTTGGGGAAGCCCAGGCTAGTTTCACTCAACTGATTGAATCCAGTGAAATCTTCCGGGATCAGGGACAATGGTATCTGGCGCTGGTTTATTTGAAGCAGGGGGAGTTGGAGAAATGTAAAGTGGAACTGGAAAATTTGGCAGGGAAGAGCGGGGGATTTCAGCAGAAGGCTGAGGGTTTGTTGGGGCGGATTGAGTGAGGATGACAAATTTCTCTTGTAGAATTTGGTCTGTACACATTCTGAAAATATTTTTCAACCAACTTTTTGATATGACATGGAAGATCTCTCCCTGCGGTCGAGATGCCCACAGAACTGTGGGAATAGGATAAATTTACCATATTGGCAAACAGCTTTTTCCCGCTTCTTGCGGGCATCCCGACGTCAGGAGGGATCTTCTCAAACATGATAAATTAACCTTCTTCCAATCAACCAACCCCCGCCCAAAATCATAGCCGCCAAAACAATCCCCAAAATCCACCACCCTTGTCCCCCAAAACCCGATTCTGAAAAAGAAAACCCCACCGATTCCCCCGTATGCGTAAAACAGGCCCAATAATATGGTGAAGCCTGATCGGATTGAATCGCCTGACTGAGGTACGCCAACTTCGCTTCATAAAGCGCCTGATCAGAGGATTTTCCTGCTTTTAATCGTTCAAAAAAATCACCCAAAATTTTTACGGTCCTCCCCTCTTCTGCCTGCCAAAGCGTAGCTACAATGCTCTCCACGCCGATATACCGAAACGCTCTGGCGAAATTCATCACTCCTTCCCCTTTTTTCAGATCGCCAGCCAGGGTTTCACAAGCGCCTAAGACGACCAGACTGGCAGCAGTTTCCAAACCATATATTTCAGGTAAAACCATCGCGCTGTCCCGAAAGGCAATCCACGGATAAGGAGAAAATTGATTGGCGACGGATGCATGCGTAAAAAAGTATAAAATCTCAGCCCATTGGGCATTTTCTTTCACTTTCTCCAGGCTTGCCTGATTTCCGATTAATGCTTTTCCGCCCAAATTGTCTATGGCCATTTTCACTCCATCCCCACTTTTGCTTAATGGAAATAACGGCTGGCCTAAGCCTTCAAACTCAATCGGCGCAACTCCCAATAGATTCCAGCGAATGTTTTTGGGCCGATTCATCTTCGAGAAAAATACCGAAGCCGAAAAAGCATAACGACAATGATATGTTTTAATCAGAAAAGGGAATTGATTTAAACTTGTGGTTTTAAGAGAATCAGTAAGCAAAGCATCAAAAGGAATGCTGGCCAAATGACCATCCGGAATGATAATCAATTGTTTCACCTGTTTATCAATCGTTTTCAAAGCAGGGGAAAGAAGTTTTTGAAATAAGGCATAGGCAATTTTTCTGTAAGTTTCTGATTCCTGCAAAATTGGCCGGGAAACCCGCTTCAGGAAATCATTCACAAGAGAATCATTGCGGGGAATCTGCCAACCAGTCTTTGAATGAGCGGCAATGAGGATGAGATAAATCGCTGAATCTCCTTCAAAATATTCTAAAAAAACGGTTGAGTCATTTTGAGCAGAAAGGTATGTCTGCACTTCTGCAATATCTGCGAAACGGGTTTGATATTGATAGGCGAAATACTGCGCATAATTTCGCGCCAGATTCTCCGAAAACTGCCTGAAATCCAATAAGCGTTGATGGTGTTTTTGTCGAAGTTTTGCGGCCTCAGAAGTATTTCCAGCTTGGAGACTGGCTGTTAATTGTAACTGACTGACCAAAATCGCTTCCTTCAATTGTTTTTCTTTTTCCAGTAAAGAATCAGGAATTCCCGCACTGTTTTTCGCTTTGGCTTCTTCCAGAGCGCCCAATAATAAGATTGCTTTGCTTTTTTCCATTAAAAGAAAGGCCTGGTCCCATTCCCCGATTTTGATACAAAGATCTATGGCTTTCTCATAGACTGCGCGCGTTTCAGCCAGCCAAAAAAGCTTCGCGCCTTCTGTATAATGCTCTCCCCGCATTCTGAAAATCAGAGAATCAGCTAGAAGATAATTTTGCAAAGCTGCCTGTAAATAAGATTCCGGCAATTCAGATTTTTCCGCCAACGATTGCAAAATCCTGGCTTTAGAAACCAGATAAGTCAGCAATTCAGATTTTTGCCCTAAGATAAAAGTGGTATCTATTCCTTTGGGATTATCCATGGGATCATCTGAAAAAAACGCCGGAATGACTTCCTTAATAGCTGCCTGGTATAAGAAAAGCGCATTTTCTAAATCTCCTCTTAATTCGTAAATATCCCCCAGATTATCATAGATTTTGGCAAATTCCGGGTGTTTGGGAGTAGTGATTAGTTCCTGATATATCTGAAGGGATTCGTGAAACAACCGCTCAGACAACTTCCATTTCCCCAAATGTTTGTAAGCAATTCCCAGATTGCTCAATATTTTTGCGATTTCCAGAGAATGAGGTTCTTGCTGAAAAATCGAAGCAGCCTTTTGCAAAGAATCTTTCGCCTGCTGCCATTGTTCCAGGTTCAGATACATGGCTCCCACATTATTCAGACAACTGGCTTCCTCCAGTACCATTCCCAATGAGCGGTAATTCACGGAAGCTTTTTGATAATGAATAATCGCGCTGTCAAACTGATCTAATTGGGAATGCAAATCAGCGATATTCTGGTGGGTAAATGCCTGATAATACCGTTTATACTCAGGCGAAAAAGGAGCTTTGGAATAATTCTGAAAGGCTTTTTCTGCATAAATTAATCCCTGTTGATAATCCAGCAGGTTTTCATTCAGAATGGATAATTCAAAATAAGCATCGCCCGCCAGTTCGTAGTCTTTGGTTTTATCAAGGAAAAAAACCGCGCTATCTAGGTGACTCTTTGCTTCGGCGTACAGAAATAATGCTTCAAGTGTCTGACCAAGATTCAAGTGACTGTGGCCCATTCCATGAGTTAATTTTGCCTTTTGACGGATTTCCAGGGCTACAGAATTAGTTTTAAGTGCTCCTG
>JAGQVA010000799.1 GCA_020438265.1 Bacteroidota bacterium | reverse complement strand
AAGCGTAAATAGCCCGCTCCTTAATCATCATGCTCATGGCATCGGTGAGCTGCACCTCATTGTTTTTTCCCCGGGGAACGACACGCAAATAGTCAAAAATATCGGCTGTGAACACATATCTCCCTGCTATAACGAAGTTGGAAGGTGCTTCTTCCGGACTCGGTTTTTCTACAAAATCATTCACTTTAAAAATGCGGGAGTCCATTTCTTTTCCGTCCATGACGCCGTAGCGATAGACGAGTTTGGGATCTACCTGCTCCAGGGCAACAACTGGTGCCTGATAGCGGGAAAAAACCTCGATCAATTGTTTGGTGACGGGAACATTTGAATCAGATTCCATGATGGTATCTCCCAACAGTACGGCAAAAGGTTCTTTCCCTACATGATGTCTGGCGTATCTGATGGCGTCTCCGAGTCCATTGAGTTCTTTTTGCCAGACAAAATGAATGTCAGCCAGTTTGGTAATGTTTCTGATTTTTTCGAGCTCTTCTTTTTTCCCTTTTTCTTCCAGAGCCAGTTCTAACTCAAAACTGCGATCAAAATGTTCTTCAATCGCTCTTTTACCTTTTCCGATGACCATGAGAATATCCGTTATTCCGGATTCGACAGCTTCTTCCACGACGTATTGAATGGTAGGAGTGTCCACAATGGGAATCATTTCTTTGGGTTGGGACTTGGTAACGGGAAGCAAGCGTGTGCCAAAACCTGCAGCAGGAATAACGGCTTTTTTAATCATGTTAATGGTAATAATTAAATCTTATGCGTTTTGTATGAAATTATTTCCGGCTTGAAAACTTCGATGTTTTTTTTGTTGAGTTTTTGGACGAGCTCAGTATACATTTCTTCATCAAGATAAGTGCCAATAATCGCTCCACCAGAACCTGTAAATTTTGCACTTGCTCCTACAGATCGGGCAATATCCACCATTTCGCGGTTGGCTTTGCTGATATCCATAATAGAAGCCCGGAGATCAAAATTTGCATTCAACAAATCTCCCAATTGTTCATTTACGCCTTTTTCCAGTGCTTTTTTTGCTTTTACCGTGAGTTTGGCAAAGGACTCAATGGCTTTATGAATTTTCTCATCGCCGAGTTCATATCTCTCCCGCAAGGAGTTATGAACGACTTCTGACCCCTCTGAAAGGTCAGTTCGATATGCAATATAAAGAGGAGGAAACAGGGCAGGATCTATAGGTTGGTAATTACCATAGCCTTGTTTTTCCATCACTGTTTTGGCAAAATTCATATAAACAGGCGTCTCATAAGCCTGAGCTACCCGATCCTGCAGCCCCGCTTGAATTCCCAGTTCATCTTTTTCTACCGAAAGAACCAGATTGGCCAGATGAGGTTTGGGAATTTCAATTTGATAAAAACGCATCAGCGCTTTCATTGAGGCAGTTATAATCGCACTGGAACCAGCCAGTCCCAGTCGGTTGGGAATATTGGTAGAGTAGCGAATGGTAAAATTTTTATTAGCTATGGTAATATTACAATCCTGGCAATGGTCAAAAAACTTTTTGATGGTTGCTTTCAGCAAGCGAATTCCTCCATAATAGCCATAAAATCGCACATCTTTGGCCAGATTTTCTACACTAAGAAAAGTGCTTCTATCTCTTTCCTGGGGTTCAATCACCAGTTCGGGAGATTCATATAAAATGACTTCAGCTTTAAAATTTCTGAAGAGGAAAGCAATGGTTTTACCAAAATACCCATCAGAGGGATTTCCGATCAAAGCAGCACGGGGGTAAGAATAGGTTTTTATAATCAAGGCGATAGTTGTTAATCCCTAAAATTACCTCGATTCGATTATTGAGACAAGGCAAAAGTGAAAAAAGCTTTTGGCCATTAGCTGTTGGCCATTAGCCTTTTGCCAAAAGCTAACAGCCAAAAGCCAAGGGCTAATAGCCAAAACCCAATTACTTTTTTTAACTTTGCCGTGGGTTATGCTAAAAAAAGAAAGGTGACTTGTTGAATGCATACAATTGATTGGTTGGTCCTGGCCGGATTTTTTGCCTATACCCTTTGGGATGGAATCAAGGCCCACCGCAAAAGCAAGGATGTTGAAGGCTTATTACTGGGAAACCGGAATCTGGCCTGGTGGGCTATCGGCATCTCGGTCATGGCTACACAAGCCTCAGCTATTACATTTATTGGTACCACAGGCCAGGCCTTTATGCATGATATGCGTTTTATCCAGGTGTATCTGGGTTTGCCTTTGGCGATGATTGTTTTGTCTCTCACGCTTATTCCCCTGTATTATTATTCCAAAGCCTACACCGCCTATGAAATCTTGGAGGAAAGATTTGGACTCAGAGTCAGACTCTCTACCAGTTTGATGTTTCTCTTGTCGAGAGGTGCTGCTCTTGGAATCGGGATGGCTGCTCCGGCTTATGTATTGTCTTTGATTCTTGACTTGCCTTTGTGGCTGACGATTATGGTGATTGGTATTGGAACTACCTTTTACACCATGTTTGGAGGAATCAATGGGGTAATTCGCACGGATGTCAAACAAATGCTTCTGGTAGTGATAGGCCTGATTTTCGCCTTTTTCTGGATAATCAAAAAATTACCAGAGTCTGTCTCTTTTTCTGAAGCACTACATCTGGCAGGTGCGCTTGGAAAGCTTGAAACCATAGATTTATCCTTTAACCTGAGGGAAAAATACAATATCTGGAGTGGTCTGATTGCAGGATTTTTCCTGATGTTTGCCTACTTCGGGACGGACCATGCTCAGGTCCAGCGTTATCTGACTGCGCGTTCATTGAGCGATGCAAGAGGATCAATCATTATGTCGGCCTTTGCCAAGATTCCGATGCAATTTTTTATTCTGCTTTTGGGCGCTTGTCTGTATGTATTCTACATTTTCCAGGATCGACCATTATTATTTATTCCGGCTGAAACCAAAATTTATACAAATGAATGCCTGGCGAAATCCCGGGAACTGGAATCTAATTTCGCCATTACACATCAAAAAAGGGAGGAAGCTGCTCTAAATTGGCTTAATGACCGCGATAATCAGGCTCATAA
>JAGQVA010000007.1 GCA_020438265.1 Bacteroidota bacterium | reverse complement strand
GTACTGAGAAAGGTAAACAGGATATTAATCCATTTACGGCCCCAGTACCCGTCAGCCATTTTTCCCGCCAGCCAGGCGGCAATGGGAAAGGCTAACAAAAAACCACCTGTAGGTCCCCAGAGTTTTGCCAACCCCGACGATCCTTCTGCAAAGACCGGTAACCCTAAAAACCCCAGAATCAGATATAATACAGCAGCAATTGCGCCCATATTTGCGCCAAGTATCATGGCAGTGACCAGGACTACCAATGACTGACAGGTGATGGGGATTTGCCCACCTAAAGAAAATTCAATGGGAGCCAACAGACAGATCAAGGCTGTTGCCAGACCTACTTTTATTGGTGCATCCCAAAAAGTATCTTTGGTTATTGGTGGTAGTTGATCAATAAGCATACCCGCAACATTCTGGATACGAAATCTCTGTCATTCGCTGCGAAGTTAAAAAGAAGGTCGAAATAATGGACAATTCCCGAAGAATTTCTATACTCATCATAAAAAAAAAGAGAAGCTTTTCATCAAAGCTTCTCTCATAATTTTCTATCCTCAGAGATTTACTGACGATACCAGTACTGGGTTCTTCCTAGTAAAGAGAATCCCAGAAATCCTCTGACTTTCAGTTTTTTGTCGCTGACCAGCTCAATGTAACAACTATAAACATTACCGTTTTTGGGATCGAGGATCTCCCCATCTTCCCATTTTTTAGCATTGTCTTCATCGGCAACCAATCCCTCCAGGATTACCATGCCTTTTACCCGTTGGTTATAACGTGGGTCATCTTCATCACATTCATCACATTTAGGATCCTGATCTTCGTCAGGCAAGCGGAATAATTCTACAACTTTTCCATATATTTTTCCATCCTCACCTTTATAAATTTCAACGATCGATTTTTCCCTGTTCGTCTCATCATCAATAGTTTTCCATTTGCCAATGACAGTTTGAGCCGAAAGCCCATTTGCCGCTATCATTGCAGCAAAAATCACAAACAATGAAAAAGTAATTTGGAAATTTTTTTTCTCGGGTTTCATAAAGCTTCTTTAATTAATTTGAAGTTGTAACGATTGTTATAATTAACTTAGTGTTTAGACCTAAATATAGGACGAATTATGAACAAAGTTGTCACACTCATCCTTTTTCTTGCCGTTCTCTTCAGCAGTTGTAAAACTCGAAAGGCTATTTCTGAATCTGAGATTCCACAAACAAAACCCTCTCAGGAAGAAATGGTTTTGGATGAGAATTTTCCGGTAGTGATGATCAAAGAACCGGGTGATACTGTTTCGATTCCTTTGGCCATGTCCGAGCTGAAAGTTTCCGTGAAAGTAGCAGGCAATATCGCCATTACTACCATGGAGATGGTCTTTAGCAATCACCTGGACCGGATTCTGGAAGGGCAATTATATTTTCCACTGGGAGAAGGGCAGACTATTTCCCGCTTTGCCATGGACGTAAATGGAAAACTAAGGGAAGGGGTTGTGGTAGAAAAGGAAAAAGGTAGAGTGGCTTATGAAAATACAGTTCGTCAAACGATTGATCCCGGTTTATTGGAATGGGTAAAAGGTAATAATTTCAAAGCCCGCATTTATCCTGTTCCGGCCAAAGGACATAAAAGAATTATTATCGCCTACGAACAGGAACTCACCCACGAACCGGAAGGCTGGGTGTACCTTCTTCCGATGAATTTTAAGGATACTGTGGAGGAGTTTTCACTATCTATTCAGGTTCTGAAGCAACAGATCAAACCTCGTTTTGAAAAAAGTGAACTGGCTAATCTTTCCTTTGAGCAATGGGAAGAATCTTACCTTGCCGAAGAAGTCTATCACCATTATTTGCCTGATAAACAATTGGGAATTCTTATTCCCCGAAATGATGAAAATCGTCATGCCTGGACTGAAGCAGGCGAAGATAATAGTCGATATTTTTATTTGTCAATTTTGCCCGAGATTGTGCGGAGAGAAAAAAAAGCACCCAAAAGAATTGTGATTCTTTGGGATCACTCTCATTCTGCGAATCATCGAAAAACAGACCTGGAACTGGATGTTTTGGATAGTTATTTACAGCAAATTGGTAATGTAGACGTTTTATTAGTGCCTTTTTCCAATGCACTTGATCCTTCTGCCGGTTTTCAGGTCAAAAGCGGAAACTGGGCGGAACTGAGAGAAGAAATCACGGCTTTACCCAATGATGGAGCAACTCAGTTTGGCGTATTGGATCTTACACTTTACAGTCCTGATGAATTTATTTTGTTTTCAGATGGAAACTCGAACTTTGGCTCCTCAGCGATAAAGACCGGTTCCAGACCTGTGTATGTAATCAATTCTTCCGCAACAGGTAATCATCCATTTCTCAATTTTATAGCCAGTTCTACCGGTGGGCAATACATGAATCTGGCATCTGTTACCCGTGATGCTGCACTCAGGATGCTTACTTACCAAAGTTTCCGATTTCTTTCCGCAGAATATCAGGAAAATGAAGTCAAACAACTGTATCCTTCCTTTTCTACTCCTGTCAATGGGGATTTTTCTATGTCAGGAAAAATTGTTTCGGATAAAGCGACAATTACGCTAAACTTTGGAATCGGAGAGGAAATCCTGTATCGGAAGATGATTGAAATAGATCCTACAACGCAGGACGTCAAAGGTATGAAACTCGATCGGATCTGGGCCCAAAAGAAATTAGCAGAGCTAATGGTCAGGGAAGATGAAAATGAAGCTGAAATGATTCAATTGGGGAAACGCTTTTCTATCATTACTCCTCATACTTCTTTGATTGTACTGGATCGGGTTGAAGATTATGTCGAACATGAAATTGTTCCTCCGCCAGAGCTTCTTTCTACTTATGAGGAACTGATAGCTGAGCGAAATAAAAATCGCGAGATTGAGCTTTTTTCACACCTTGACCAGGTAGCCGAGAATTTTGCCATTCGCAAAGACTGGTGGAATCAGAAGTTTAAAATCCCCAAACGTCCTATTGGAGATACTATACAAGGCAGATCAAATACAACGCCTCGGCTTCTGGAAGAAAATAATTCAGATGAGGATTGGGGTAGTTCGATGGAGGAAGATGGCGGATTTGATGATTTTAGTGCAGCGGAGGATTCAGACTCGGATGGATTCGGAGATCTGATGGATAGCTTTGATGAAGAACCTGCACTGGAAGCGAAAGTGGAGGAAGACGAAAAAGACGATTTTTCCAACTCAGCCGGAACTATCAAACTAAACGTATGGAATCCTGAGACTCCATACACCAAAGAACTATCAGAAGGTCCTCCGGCAGCTTTTTATACAACCTATTTAAAACTTAAAAAAGAATACGCATCAACTCCGGCATTTTTTCTGGATGTTGCGAATCTTGCCTTTCAGAAGGGCGATTCTGCTATGGCCTTGAGGATTCTTTCCAATATCGCAGAACTGGAGCTCGAAAATCACGAATTATTGCGAGTTCTGGCCAGAAGGTTACAACAATTGAAAGAATACTCTCTGGCTATTTCAATGTTTGAGGAAATTATTAAAATCCGGGGAGAAGAACCACAATCCTATCGCGATATGGGACTGGTTCTGGCTGAAACAGGGAAATATCAGGAATCATTAGATATGCTTTATGAAGTCGTCAAACGACCCTGGGATGGTAGATTCCCGAATATTGGATCTTTGGTTGCTCATGAAATGAATGGTTTAATTGGACGTAGTGGAAAAAAACTTGATCTCGCAGGTATTGATAAGAGGCTTGTGGCAGATCTTCCTACAGATATCAGAGTTGTCCTTGACTGGGATGCAGATGCCGTTGATATGGACCTCTGGGTAATTGATCCCCGGGGCGAGAAATGTTATTATCAAAACCAAAGGACGGCTATTGGAGGGTTTATGTCTTCAGATTTTACGGGCGGGTATGGACCTGAAGAGTATTTACTCAAAGCTGCCATGAAAGGAACCTATAAAGTACAGGTAAATTATTATGGTAGCAATCAGCAGCGGATTGCCGGGCCGACCAATATTCAGATGCGATTGATTACGAATTATGGAAAACCTAATGAAAAGACTCAGTCAATTACGATGCGACTGGCTTCGGAAAGTGAAGTAATTGATGTAGGGGAGTTGGTTTTTGAATAAACAGATAGGGCCACAAAATTTTGTGGCCCTATCTGTTTATTCAATTTTATTCAATCTATTTTTTACGTTTCCGCTCGTGCTCTTTGAGGTAAATTTTCCTCAGACGAATAGACTCGGGAGTAACTTCCACATATTCGTCCTCCTGAATATATTCCAGTGCTTCCTCAAGCGAAAATTTAATTGGAGGAGCCAGTTTTACTTTGTCATCAGAACCCGCAGCCCGTACGTTGGAGAGTTTTTTGGATTTGGTCACATTCACTACCAAATCATCCCCACGGGCATTTTCGCCAATTACCTGTCCTTCGTAGACATTTTCCTGGGGAGAAATGAAGAAACGACCTCTATCCTGAAGTTTATCCAGTGCATAGGCGAAAGCAGCTCCTGTTTCATGCGCAATAAGCGAACCATGCTGACGGCGCTCCATATCTCCTCTGAAAGGTTCAAACTTTGAAAAACGGTGCGCCATAATGGCTTCTCCGGCAGTTGCTGTCAGGAGATCACTACGAAGACCAATTAACCCTCTGGAAGGAATCTTAAACTCGAGAATGGCTCTTTCTCCTCTCAGTTCCATATTCAATAGCTCCCCTTTGCGCTGGGTAACCATATTGATTGCCTTTCCTGAATAAATTTCCGGCAAATCGATAGTAAGCTCTTCAAGAGGTTCGTGTTTTTTGCCATCAATTTCTTTGATGATTACCTGTGGCTGGCCTACCTGAAGTTCATAACCTTCTCTACGCATCGTTTCGATCAGGATAGACAAATGAAGTACGCCCCGTCCAAAAACGTTAAATGAATCGGCAGAATCAGTAGGTTCAACTCTCAAAGCGAGGTTTCTTTCCAGTTCTTTTTCCAGTCTTTCCTTAACGTGTCTTGAAGTGACGTATTTTCCTTCCTTACCAAAAAATGGTGAGTCATTAATGGTAAAACGCATACTCATCGTAGGCTCATCAATGGCGATTCGAGGAAGCGGTTGAGGATCTTCCGGATCAGTAACTGTATCACCGATTTCAAAATTATCAAGTCCTACAATGGCGCAGATTTCACCGGCGGAAACATTTCCGGTTGGAGATTTCCCTAATCCTTCAAAAACAAATAATTCTTTAATGCGCGTTTTTGTAAGTTTGTCGTCCTTATTCACCAGTCCGACTTCCATTCCATTTTTGAAATTTCCCTGATTGACTTTACCAATGGCAATACGTCCCACATAAGGAGAAAAATCCAGCGAGGTAATCTGAATCTGAGGAATTCCTTCTCTTGCCTCAGGGGCAGGAATGTGTTCAATAATGGCATCCATCAGATAGGTAATGTTATCCGTAGGATTTTTCCAGTCTGGTCCCATCCAGCCATTTTTGGCAGATCCAAATACAGTAGGGAAGTCCAGCTGTTCTTCCGTCGCATCCAGTTCAAACATCAGGTCAAAAACCGCATCATGCACTTCATTAGGTCGGCAGTTGGGCTTATCGACCTTATTGATCACGACAATAGGCTTTAATCCGAGGCTCAAAGCTTTTTGAAGTACAAAACGAGTCTGGGGCATAGGGCCTTCAAATGCATCGACGAGCAGTAGTACGCCGTCGGCCATATTCAAAACCCGTTCTACTTCTCCCCCAAAATCACTGTGGCCAGGAGTATCAATAATATTAATTTTTACTCCTTTATATCTAACTGACGCGTTTTTGGAAAGAATGGTAATTCCTCTTTCGCGTTCGAGGTCGTTGCTATCCATGATGAGCTCACCTGGAGTTTCATGGGCCTTAAATAGCTGGCCCGTAACCAGCATTTTATCAACCAGGGTGGTTTTACCATGGTCAACGTGAGCAATTATCGCAATATTTCTCAATGTATTCATGCTTAAAAAATCCACTCATTCAAAATGAGGGTGCAAAGGTACTCTTATAATTCTGGAAATCCGATTATTCTGGAAAATATATCCCTTATTCAGAAAGGAGATACTACAATTATGAAACCAAAAAAAATGTATCTTGGTGGTAATAATGTATGTGTTGGTTCTATTAAGTAGTTGAAAGCAGAGTCAATATACAGAAAAAAGGACTATTGAAATAAAAATTACCAAAAGCTAAAGGCCAAAAAGGAATGAGATGATGAAAGAAGAAAGAATACCGGAAGCGGTCCAAAAATATGCGGACAACCTTTTATCTAAGGAAGAAAGGGAAGAATTTGATCGAAGAATCAGAGAGGATAAAACGTTTGCGAAGCAAGTTGAGGACTATTCCTTCCTACTGGAGGGATTAAACGCGTTAGGAGTGGAAGCTTTTGAGGCAAAAGTCAGGCAATGGGAAAAAGAGTATAAGACACAGTCATTTCAAAGGCCGATCAGAAAATTGTATCAGGGAGGACTCAGACGATATTATGCCGTTGCAGCCGTTATCATTATGCTGATTTTCCCTCTGGGATTTTTGTATTTAAACCAGATGAATCAGTATTCCGGAGAGGAATTATATGCTCAGAATTTTGAGCCATATCAGGATCTGCTCAGTGATCGGGATGCCAGTGGGCAAGGCGATGAAGACCTGCTGAAAGCGATGGAGTATTATAATAAAGGTTTTTATGAAAATGCCGTGATCCTGCTTGAAGCTTATGTGGCCATCCATCCTGATGAACCTCTCCCTGGTTTATATTTAGGGATTTCTTATTTGGAGACGGGGCAGATTGATAAAGCGATGAAACATTTTGAGTTTACTTCTCAGGACCCTGATTTGCGCGAAATGGCAGAATGGTATACCGCTTTGGCCTTGGTAAAGGCGGAAAGGATGGATGAAGCGAAGACAATTTTAGCCAAAATTGCCAATAGTGAGATTCATTATCGCCGAACAAAAGCAAAAGATATATTAGATATTCTTGAATAAAAGCCTTCCTAATATAGAGGAGCGTTAAAACCAATAAAAAAGGGCACGAACTCTCGTCCGCACCCATTACCTAATGAATATTGTGCCTTTTTTAGTGGATCTTACTCATTTTTTCGACCAGCCTCATTATTTCCATTCACATCTCTGAGGAGTAAGATCAGTAAATAAGTATGTTTTATTTACATCAGTAAAGGTAGGGCATGTATCACATATTTTATAACAAAAGAATAGGTATTTGTTCCTTGAAAAGGAAGAGCCTTTGTAGAATTAATTGCAAATTTTAACCTATTTAATGGTATTTTTCTTTAATTTGTAAAAGAATTTGTTCTTTGTATATTATTTATAGTGATATATATTTGTCTAATGACAAAAAGAACATAAAAGAGGGGCATTATTTGCCAAAAGCTTCATTTTGGCCAAAATTTTATTTTTACATATAAAATAAATTACAAAAATCTTTGTGAGATTGGAATGCTTGCCAAAGATTTTTGCTCACTCCATTATTGACCCAAAAAGTGATTGAGGAAAAATTTTGTAAAAGGAAATGATTTCTGTTAATTTAATTTGTTCTCTGGAATTTTTTTAAAATGAACAAACAAAAACCTCTCCAACGGCGAAAACTTTGGGTTTTACTCAGAAGTTTAAGTGATCAGGAACAAAAAAAGCTTGCTACTCACATAAGTTGTGAGCTAAGAGATTCTCATCCTGATGCGGTCAAACTGTTTAATAACATTCAGGGAAATCCAACGAGGGAGTTATTATGGACTGCTACCTTCCCCGGAGAGTCTTATAAAGATGTTAAGTTCCGAAAGATATGTTTCCACCTTACTTCAGAGGTAGAAAAATTCATTGCCATTCAGGGGTTTTTGAAAGACGAGGACCTGAAAGAGCTAATGCTTGTCAGAGAGCTAAATCGTCGGGAAGGAGATGAGAAGCTGTTCACACCTGCTTTTAAGAAAATTTGGACCAAAGTAAAACAAAAGCCTTTGCGAGGAGCTCCTTATCATCGGATGCAGTATGAATTACTCCGCGAGCAGTTTCACTATCAGATCAAACACATACCTAAGCACAAAAGACAACATATTGGTGGGGTTCATCATAGTTTTGACCTGTATTGGCTGCATGAAAAAATCATTTTGGCGATTAGTAGCCTGAATCATAAGCTGATTGGCTATCAGGAGATATCCAGTTTTCTTCAGGATGAACTGCTGGAGAGAGTAGAGGCCGAGATTCAGTTTATGAATGAGCCAACCCTGGAAATTTTAAAAACGCTCTATCGCCTGATAGTAGGGAAAGACGAGTCTGCTGAAAATCTGATTGAAATGGTCAGAGAATATCAGGAGCAGTTTGATGAGGAAACCTATCTGAATATTTATATCTGTCTTCTCAATCACTATATCCGACAGTCGAATATTACCCGTAATTACCAAAACCGGAGCAAAACTCTGGAGATGTATGTATGGGGGATTGAAGAAAGGTTGTTGTTTATAGATGGCTTTTTACCCGTCAACTACTTCCGAAATATTATTATTCTGGGATGCCAGCTTCAGCAATTGAACCTGGTTCAGATATATATTGATGAATATTTGGATTACCTTCCTTTTGAAGAGCAGGAAGAAGCCTATATTTATGGTACAGCCTTAATACATTATTATAAAGGTGAGTATCAAAAAACAGTACTGAAATTAATTAACCGATTTAAAAACGTTACTTTTGAAGCAGAGGGAAAAAGTTATTTATACACCTCGCAATATGAACTCGACCGCACAGATGATTTGGAAAAGGATCTCAGAGCCTATAAGATTTTCTTGCGAAACAATAAAAAACTGGCGGATCGATTTCGGAAAAACCTCCTGGATTTTGTAATCCATTTTGAAAAACTCCTCAAACACGATAATCCTCAAAAATTAGCAGAACTATATCAGAAAGTTAAGGAATACAAATCTATCAGTATGCAGGAATGGTTATTACGCCATATTGAGCTCAAATTGAACCGTTATCCCAGTGAGGTTCTGGTTAGATAATAGATAATCTTTTATGCGTTGACTGTCCTTGGTTTGTAAAAGTCTGGACGATATAATTACCAGGAGTAAGATCATTTACTGGAATTTTCATGGAATCGCTAAGGATGGAAACTTCCTTTACAACTTTACCATCCAGGGAAAGAATCCTTGCTTTTTCCAGATTTTCCCCACCTTTAATAAAAATGAAGTGAGAGGCCGGGTTAGGATATAACTCAAAAGATATCTCTTCTGAAACTGCTTTTCGGGAATTGATATCATCCATTTCTATAACTATTCCTTCTACAGAGACCAGGTTCCCTGAACCGGTAATGGGTTCCTCATTGGGTGAAAAGATGCCAATATTTACTCTTTCATTGGAATTGTCTACCCAAACATTCCCATAACAATCAGGGCAAATAGAGTTTTCATTAAATACCAATTCAAGGCCATCGGGATTTGAGACTGAAAATCCTGAAAGTTCATAAGATAAAAAGACTTCTGTTTCTGCCGGAACAGGTGCCGAAGGCGTTTCATAGTCGAATTGAATACTTACAATATCTCCGTTGTTTAATGGTTCAGGTTGAATGAGAACCTGTGCATTTATATTGGTATAAATCAAGCCAAAAAACCAAAACAGGAATATTACTTTTGTGGAAATTTGGAGATTGGAATTAAAAAAATTAGGCGTGATTAACAGGCTAAGATTTTTCATAGCTACTTTATCCATTAGGTTTTACAAGAGTTAGATTTTGATTACAATGGTAAAGATAGCGGCTTCAGCCAGAATAGAAGATCAAAAAAACCCCTATTTGTTCTTGAATATAACCTCCTGAAATTGTTAAAAAACAAAAAGACCAGTCTTGAAAAAGACTGGTCAATTCGAGAATAATAAATTTTTAAACTATGGATTAATTCCTCACATGTCCTTTTTCTCTGACCCGACTAATTTTGATCATATTCGTCAGACCATGCTCATGCATAGGCATACTTCCTGTATTAATCAGGACATCGCCAGCTGATACCAAATCCTTTTCTTTCAGGATTTCATGAACATCCTGAATGGTATCATCCGTACTGACAAATCCATCATAAAAAAACGCTCTTACTCCCCAGATAAGATTCAGCATATTTAATACCGGGCGGTTACTTGTAAAAGCATAAATCTGCGCTTTAGGGCGACATCTTGATAATTTGATTGCAGTATAACCGGAATGAGTCATTCCAAGGATTGCTTTAGCCGAAGTGTCTCGAGCCAATGTACATGCTGTGGTAATGACAGAACTGCTTAAAGGTTCTGCCCCAGTTGGAATTGAATTCATATTTCGATAGTAGATACTATCGTCTTCTTTTTCCACACTCAGGAGAATTCTACTCATGCTTGATACCACTTGCACGGGATATTTTCCTACGGAAGTTTCCCCACTAAGCATGACAGCATCTGCACCATCAACCAAAGCGTTGGCGACATCATTCGCTTCAGCGCGTGTGGGTCTGGCGTTTTCAATCATTGATTCCATTACCTGTGTGGCAACAATAACGGGTTTGCCCGCAGCATTACATTTTTTGATGATTCGTTTTTGCCAGGCAGGAACTTCTTCCATTGGAATTTCAACCCCCAGGTCTCCCCGGGCAACCATGATACCATCGGAAGCATGAATAATTTCATCAATATTGACCAAAGCCTCAGGCTTTTCAATTTTCGCGATGACATTACTGGTTCCATTTTTGAGTCGGATCAACTCTTTTAACAAGCGAATATCGTCTGCGGTCCGAACAAAAGACAGGGCGACCCATTCGACATTATTTTCGATGGCAAAATCCATATCTTTAAAATCCTTCTCTGTAATGGTAGGAGCAGATATTTTGGTTTGTGGCAGGTTTACACCTTTACGGCTATTGATGACGTCACCAGAAATAATCTTGAGCGTTACACGATTTTTCTTGTTGGTTTCGGCTACAACACATTCCACCTTTCCGTCATCAATCAGGATAGGATCACCTACTTCTACATCCTGTGCAAAAGTATCATATTGAATGGGAAGGGTTTTTCCATCGGGTTCAGTGATATCAGACCGGAGGGTGATAGTTTGACCGGCCTTGATTTTCAGAGGCTCTTTGAGGTCTCCAATCCGAATTTTGGGTCCCTGAAGATCCTGTAAAATGGCAATATTGGTATTATATTTTTGGTTAATTTCTCTTACCATTTGCAAAGATTTCCGATGTACTTCGTGATCTGAATGGGAGAAATTAAGCCTGGCTACATCTAAACCTGCTTCTACCATGGACAGCAGGGTTTTTTTATCAGCACAAGCAGGGCCTAAAGTAGCAACAATTTTGGTACGTCTTAAATGAAATAACTTCAAAGGGCTAAATTTTTAATGTTCTTAATATGTGAGATATCAATCGCAGATAGTACAATGGAAATTTGATTTATACAAAAAGCGATTTCATCTGCTTGAGGAAGAGGATATTTGAGAGAACGTGCAAAAAAGAAAAATCTAAACATACGAACCTCTCGGGGAACAAGCCCCCTTTTCGGCCTGCAAAGTATGTATTCAATTCGAGAATTCGAAGTTGTATCTATATAATAATTATCCGGAGAAGCATTTTGGGGAGTGAAATCGTCCTCAAAAAGCAACTGATTTTCAGTTGTTTCTGTCAGTTTCTTCTCTGCAAAATCCGGGTATGAATCCCATTTTTTCAGGTTTATTCCCAGACTTTGATTGATCTCAAAACACAATTTCCAGATACGCTCATCAGATGCAATTCCGATGCCAATAAACTGATAATCAAAAGAATATTCTATTTTTACTCGCTTGGTCAAAGGGTTGATCTTAAAGGCACAAACTAAATTAAATTACCCTAAATCCTTGCATGAATGCAAAAAGTATTATATTTGCCAAAATTTTTTACTACGGAACTTCAATAAACAATTAACAATTAAAAAAGTAAAGAAACATGGCATCAATAGCTGAAAAAGTAACAGAAATAATAGTAGACAAATTAGGTGTTGAAGCTTCAGAAGTAACTCCTGAGGCGAGTTTCGCTAATGATCTTGGCGCTGACTCTCTGGATACAGTAGAGCTGATCATGGAATTTGAAAGAGTTTTTGAAATCAATATTCCTGACGAAGACGCCGAAAAAATCGTCACTGTAGGTGATTCTATTAATTACCTGACATCTCACTCTAAATCGTAAATACCTACTTCATGCAGGGAAGAAGAGTCGTTGTCACCGGCCTGGGCGCACTTACTCCTATCGGGAATAATATTTCCGAGTACTGGGAGGGACTTTCTCAAGGAAAGAGTGGATCTGATTGGATCACTCATTTCGATATTGAGAAGTTTAAAACTAAGTTCGCCTGTGAGGTGAAAAACTTTGATCCTAATAATTTTTTTGACCGAAAAGAGGCCCGAAAACTGGATCTTTTTACTCAATATTTGATGGTTGCAGCTGATGAAGCAATGGCAGATGCATCTTTCGATATGGAGAAAATAGACCGTAACCGTTTCGGAGTGGTCGTCGGTTCAGGAATTGGCGGGATTGGCGTTTTTTATGAGCAGGTGAAAGGATTCGTTGAAGGGGACGGGACGCCACGCATTAATCCGTTCTTTATTCCCAAAATGATCATTGATATCGGAGCCGGCCAGATTTCGATTAAGTATGGTCTGAAGGGGCCCAACTATGCAAGTGTTTCTGCTTGTGCGACTTCGTCTAATTGTATCATTGACGCCCACATGCTGATCAAATACGGCTATGCCGATATGATGGTCGCAGGGGGAGGAGAAGCTGCAATTAATGAAATCGGTATGGGAGGATTCAATGCGATGAAAGCTCTTTCCGAAAACAACGAAGAGTACCAGACGGCCAGCCGCCCATTTGATAAGCGACGTGATGGCTTTGTCATGGGAGAAGGCTCCGGCTGCCTGATCCTGGAAGAATATGAGCACGCAATCAAACGCGGTGCTAAAATTTATGCCGAAGTTGGCGGTATCGGCATGTCAGCTGATGCACATCACATTACGGCTCCTCATCCTGAAGGAGATGGTGCTGCTAATGTAATGAAATCTGTACTTGCTGATGCGGGTGTCGCTGCTGAGGAAGTTGATTATATCAATGTTCATGGTACCTCTACCCCATTAGGGGACATCAGTGAAAGTCAGGCGATTAAAAAGGTTTTTGGCGAACATGCTTACAAGCTGAATATTAGTTCGACCAAGTCAATGACCGGTCATCTCCTGGGTGCTGCTGGTGCGGTAGAATCTATTGCTGCTATTCTGGCAATGAAACACAGCCTGGTACCTCCTACAATTAATTTTAAAGAGGAAGATCCTGACCTCGATAATAGCCTCAACTTTACCTTCAATAAGGCTCAGGCCCGTGAAGTAAATGTTGCGATTAGTAATACATTTGGATTTGGGGGCCACAATGCCACCCTTTTGTTCAAAAAGGTCAATAATTAATTTATTATCCTCTTTTTATATCAAAATCGGCCCAGCATTTCTGTAGAAATGTTGGGCCGTTGTGAAATCCCGCCGGGATTTCGTATTTTGTGGCCCATACGGGTTTTTGTTATTGATTATGGTAACAGCAAGACAGTTATTTAATCTCCATTTTTCCAAAGATAAAGAGTTTGTTAAAGAGGTTTTTAACATTTCCGGATTTATCCCCAAAGAAGTTTTTCTTTATAAGCTAGCTCTGACTCATAGCTCCTCGCTCAATAGTGTCTCCAAAAAATCCAATAAGCGTATCGCTGTAGCCAAAGGTTGTAATGAGCGCCTGGAATTTCTGGGAGATTCTGTGCTTGATTCCGTTATTGCCGAATACCTGTTTAAAATTTACCCCCTGAAAGATGAGGGATTCCTCACGGAAATGCGGTCGAAAATCGTTAACCGCAAATCCTTAAATGCTATTTCCAAGCAGTTAAACATCGATACACTGATTCAACACAAACAATCAGGGGTGGTGAACGAATCTATGTTTGGAGACGCTTTAGAGGCGTTTATTGGGGCTGTGTACCTTGATTTGGGGTATAGACGGACCAAAAGATTCATTTACGCCAGAATTATTGAACCTTACATTCAACTACAAAAGGTGGAGCGGCAAATCATTAGTCACAAAAATAAACTCATCGAACATGTGCAGAAGACAAAAATGGGCATGTTGATGTTTGAAGTGATTGATGAAAATGGAGATGGACGGAATAAAACCTTTCGGATTCAGGCCAAAGTAGGCCAGAAAGTCCTGGGTGTGGGAGAAGGCAGAAATAAAAAATCTGCGGAACAACGGGCTTCTGAAGATGCTTTATTAAAATTAAATCTCATTCCGATTTCGTCTGCTTCTGCTCGTATTTAGAGCTGATCCCAGATTTCTCTGATTTGTTTATCTTTGTAATGGTGTCCGTAATCCATCATTTTCTTCAGGAGCACTTTGGCAGCTTCCTTATTTCCCATTCCTAAATATGCCAATGCCTGATACCATTCTGCTTTTTCCCTGTATACACTTTCCTCAGAGATTTTTTCAAACTGTTCCACTGCCTTTTGTAAAATAGATTGATCCTGATTTTCAGATTTCTGGTAGGTCTGTAAATAACTCATTCCCAAATAAAAATGTGGCTGAGCCTGGCTTTTGAAAAGGCTGTCTTCTACCACTTCTTCCATTAACATAATTGCCTGATCAAATTCTCCAATGGTGTAAAAATTCCCAGCTTCTCTCCAAATTGAATTAATCTTTGAAGAGGCACTTACATTCCTGTCAGTATCAATCTGTAAAGGCTCAAAGTTTTGGGCAAATAATTCTTCCGGAGAATAAGAAGGAGAAAAGAGATTTCCCCAAAATGCCACGAGAAGCAAAATCAATACAGCAGCGGCAGAAAGGAGAATCCATGTGTTTTGTCTGAGAGGAAAAATTTTCCCTTGCGAATGTAGCCGATCAAACTCCTGATTAAATTGCTGCTTTCTCTGTTCACGAGAGGCGCTTCTCACAGCATATTCTGCCTGAGTCTGGAGAATAAGCGCCTGGGCCAGTTCAGGGTCAGATTTACATTTTTCCTCAAAAGCTTCCCGCTCAGCCTTGTTTAGCTGATTATTCAGGTAGCGATCAATTAATACATAGATTTCCTCTCTGGCATCCATAATAAATCATTATTTACCTTATCCGGGATTCGTATATTTTTCAATTTCCTGTTTCAATTTTTCCATGCATTTATACCTTTGACTGGAGGCACTCTTAGGGGTTTTAAAACCCATTTTTTCAGCCACTTCCTGCGGACTAAAACCTGATCCTGATAATAGAAGAAGCTCTTTACATTTCTCCCCTATCGCTTCCAGATGTTTCCTCAGTCCAGCCACCATTTCTTCTCCGATCATTTTTCTTAAAAAATCTTTAGAAGTATCCTCCAGGTCCGGAAATTCATCCATCCAGTCTACTTTTATGGTCGAATTTTTTCGGGCCCGATCAACACATTTATTGCGAAATATTCTGGAAAGGTAGGTTTTAATGCTGCTTTCTCCTCTAAAGCGCCCGCTGGTAATATGATCTATAACAATCAGAAAGGCATCTGTGTAGGCATCCCGGGCTTCTTCATCCGTTAATTTATATTTGCGGGGACGTTTCCTCACAAAATCCATGTGAAGTCGGTAAAGCAGATATTCATATCGCTCTTTTGCCGCTCCTCCCGATTTGAGGGCCTGAATGAGTTCTTGATCAGAAACTGTCTTTTGTCCCAGCATACGAGGAACAAAAATAGAGAAAAATTGAATAGATTCGCAGCCGAAGGTTTAGATTCATGTATATCAGCATTTTACTCATTATTGCCGCCACGATAGAAATTTCCCGGATGATTCTGATTGGGAGAGATATCCGCGATATTGCCCATTCCAAGGGGGAACAACCTCGAAAATGGATTTTGGGAGCTATTTCTATTTGGATTGGCATCGAGTTATCTGTATTTGGGGTCTGGTTTTACTTTATTGAAGGATATCTGCTGATTGGAGGACTAATACTGGGAATCCTCATCGCCCGGATCGTCTATTTTTTCTACAAACGATTATTAACCCAAAAGCCAGATCGCAACTACGAACAAATGATTGACGAGATTGGTAAATCTCAAGAAAGAGATTAATTCATAACCCTTGTTGTATGACTAAGAAAGAAAAGGTACAGTTTGTGATCGATAAACTGGAGGAATTGTATCCAGAAACTCCTATTCCACTTCAGCATCAGGATCCATATACATTATTGGTTGCAGTTCTCCTATCTGCACAATGCACGGATGCGCGTGTGAATCAGATTACCCCTTTGTTGTTTGAACGTGCAGATACGCCCGAAGCAATGATCCGGCTGGACGTGGATGAAATCAAGGATATTATCAGGCCCTGTGGGCTTTCTCCACGCAAATCCAAAGCGATTTATGAGTTATCCGAAATCATTTTGGACAAACATAAAGGGAGGGTCCCTCAAACATTTGAAGATCTCGAAGCCCTTCCTGGAGTTGGGCACAAAACTGCTTCTGTGGTTATGTCTCAGGCCTTTGGTGTGCCCGCTTTTCCGGTAGATACCCATATCCACCGTCTGATGGATCGTTGGACCCTGAGCAACGGGAAAAATGTAGTACAGACAGAAACAGACGCGAAAAGGCTGTTTCCAAAAGAATCGTGGAATAAACTTCACCTTCAGATCATCTTTTTCGGTCGCGAATATTGCCCAGCCAGAGGACATAATCCTTACGAATGTCCCATTTGCAGTGTTATTGGCCGAAAGTCTCTGTTTGAAAAGACTAAAAAATAAAAAAATCTTACACCTTTAATATGACTTTTTTTTATAAAAAGAGAAAGGTTTTGCTTCACAAGTACCTGCGAAGGCATATAAAAGGGGAAATAAATCTAAATTATTACATCATTTATTTGAAGAAAAATTACTTTTTTCTTTGAAAAGTCGAAAAAATCTCCGTAGTTAGTACATGTAAAGAACGCTGATTTATTGGGGAACAATTTGATTCTCACAATCAACCAATCAGGGTTTCAGAGCTAATCTGGAATCCTGTTTTTTTTTGCCCTGAAATTTTCGGGTTTATTTGTATTTTTGTGAAAACCCCAAAGCATGAATAAAAAACTTATTTACATTATTGCAGGCATTGTATTGGTCGGACTCCTCGTATGGGGAGGGTTGCAACTAGCATTAAAAAATACCAAAAAACACAGTCCGGCAGAGGAAGTAACACACGCTATTCAGGATGTGAATATCAAGGTGAAATATTGCCGACCTTTTAAGAAAGGAAGATTAATCTTCGGAGAAGAAGCAGATGGAGCTCTCCAGCCTTACGGTAAATATTGGCGGGTCGGAGCCAATGAAGCTACTGAAATTACTGTCAACAAGGATGTGGTTTTTGGAGGAAAACCATTATCTGCCGGACAGTATGTGGTCTATGCCTATCCCGGAGAAACTACCTGGAAAATCGGGCTTAACTCAGAACTGGGCCGATGGGGATATCAGGAAGTTGATCATAGTAAAGATGTCTTGCAGGTAAGCGTACCCGCAGGAAACTCTTCCCAGGAAATCGAACAATTTACCATTACTTTTTCAGGAGCGGATTCTCTGGCTTTTATGAATCTGCTTTGGGATAAAACGAAGGTTTCTGTTCCGATAGAACCGGCAGAATAAGTCAAACAGTTGTTGATTTTAAGTAAAAACAAGGAACAAGAAATGATAAACTGAAAAGTTCTAATTCTGATTAAGATACTTTTACCTTTTCTATTCCTTGTTTCTTGTTTTTACTTTTTTCCTATAATTAGGAATCTAGCTTTATTCCCAGGTCTTTCAAAGCCTCTGGCGGAACATCAGCCGGAGCATCCATCATCAGATCCCTTCCTCCCGCAGTTTTGGGGAAAGCGATCACATCCCGAATACTGCTTTCATTAGCCAATAACATCACAAAACGGTCTACTCCAAAAGCACATCCACCGTGAGGAGGAGCGCCATATTCAAAAGCCTTGAGCATAAACCCAAATTTGGCGTCTTTTTCTTCTTCGCTCAGACCGAGGATATCAAAGATTTTGTCCTGAACATCTTTGCGGTGTACCCTGATACTTCCACTCACAATTTCATTCCCATTAATCACCATATCATAAGTTTGAGCAATGACCTTCTCCGGATTGGTATAAAGATAATCCAGGTGCTCTACCTTTGGCATACAGAATGGGTGGTGAGCAAAAGTAACATCTCCTGTTTCTTCGTCTTCTTCAAACAAAGGGAAATCCACAACCCAGAACACAGACCATGTTCCTGGTTTTATCCAGCCTTCCTCACGAGCCATCTGTAAGCGCAAATCTCCCAGCACTTTGCGGGTTTTATTCACCGATTTGTCCGCAACAACCAAAAGCATATCTCCCGGTTCCGTTCCCGCGTGTTCACATATTTTCTGTAAATGCTCTTGAGAATAGAATTTATCTATAGAAGATTTAAACGTTCCGTCCTCATTATATTTAATATAGACCAGTCCAGAAGCTCCACGATGCGGTTCTTTGACAAAGTCAGTCAGTTTATCAGTTTGTTTGCGAGTGTAAGAAGCAGTACCCTTGGCATTGATACAGGCAATCAAACCACCATTTTCCAACAGAGAATTAAACAGCCCAAAATCAGTTCCTCCCATCACCTCATTCAGATCAATGATTTTGCAGTCGAAACGAAGATCTGGTTTATCTGTTCCATAATATTTCATTGAGTCATGGTAAGACAGCCACTGAAAATCAGGAAGATCAACATTAATTGCCTGTTTGAAAACGTGTTTTGTCATTCCCTCAAATGTATCGAGGACATCTTTTTGGCTGACAAAGCTCATTTCACAGTCAATCTGGGTAAACTCAGGCTGGCGGTCACCACGGAAGTCTTCATCTCTGAAACATTTGACGATTTGATAATAGCGGTCCATTCCGGCTACCATCAGTAATTGCTTCAGAATCTGCGGAGACTGAGGCAAAGCGTAAAAACTGCCTTTACTGAGCCTTGAAGGCACAATGAAGTCCCGGGCGCCTTCAGGCGTCGACTTAATCAAAAACGGCGTTTCGATTTCCACAAAAGCCTGGGCATCGAGGTATTCGCGAACCGCTTTCATAACCCTGGCTCTCAGCAGGAGGTTGTCCCGCATTTTAGGGCGTCTGATATCGAGATATCTGTACTCCATCCTCAGGTCTTCGAGACCGTCAGTATCATTTTCTATTTTAAAAGGAGGAAGTTTGGATTCACTGATGAGCTCAATGCTGGATGGAATGATTTCCACTTCTCCTGTTGGAATTTTCAGGTTTTTACTTTCCCTTTCAGCTACTTTCCCCTTGACTGTGATGACAAACTCACGACCCAGCTTTCTCGCCTGATCATACAAGTCGGGAAGGAGATCAGATTTGATTGAAACCTGAGAAATGCCATAACGATCCCGTAAATCCACAAAAAGAATATAGCCGAGATCCCGCGATTTTTGTACCCATCCACAGAGGGTAACTTCCTGTCCGACGTGTGCGATCCTTAATTCACCGCAATTGTGAGTTCGAAGTGTGGTTTTCATTTTAATGTATAACTATTTTGAAATGGCTTTTTTACAACCGACTGCAAAAGTAGGAGTTTCCGAACGAGGATGGGAATTTTTTTGAAAAAACATGGATTTTTTGGAAAAATATCTCTGTAATTTATGAAGACACAACTGAATTGGGTGAATTATTCACCTTTTGTTTAGGTAAATTCTATAATGTAATGATAGTGGATTGGGCAAAAGAGAGTGTTCATTGAAAGAAAAGAACGGTTGGTTGAAAAGATTTCATGGAGGATGATGTGATGGTTTTCTTTGAGGAAAATTATTACAAAAATATGAAAACAATCATCATCAACTTTTCAATTGTACTTGCTTCTATGTTCTTTTTCTCTTGCCGTGGCGGGGAAGTTCTTGAAACCATCTCTGAGTCCGAGGCTGCTGAAGTGATCGGTAATGCGATTAGCGCTGAAACAGAAGGTCTGACTGAACAGGTAGAAGACGCAGCAGATATTGCAGCTGCTTACCTTGATTCTTGCGGAACAGTTTACGATTCTCTGATTAATAAAACCCAGGGACAGGGAATCAGAACGTATGATTACACCTTGAGCTGGAGCTGGCAGATGACATGTAATTCGCTCAGTATTCCTCAGACATTATCGATGAGCTATACTTCGGATGGATTGTATGATACGCCCCGAATGAGTAGTCAGGACCAGTCCAACGGGAATTTTACCGTGAGTGGATTAGAAATTCTGGCGGCGGAATATGTCTTTAACGGGGCTGTTTCAAGAAGTGGTTCGCAGGTTTCAAAGTTGGGGAATCAGAATTCTTTTACCAGTCAGGTACAAATGAATATGCAAAATGTAGCGTATCACAAAAACGATCTGGAAGTTTCCTCCGGTTCGGCTGATGTAACGATTTCAGGGACAGATTCCAATGGCAACAGCTTTTCCTTTAGCGGAGATATTGTGTTCAATGGAGGAAAAACAGCGACCCTGACGATTAATGGGACGGCTTATCCGATTCAGTGGTAGAAGTGGAAATATTTTAGAATAACCAATAGCATTAATGGGGCTTCATCTGAGGATGGGGCCTTATTTTGGGTTAATTGAGGATGGTAAGATTTTAAAAAAATCGTCAAGTTAGGTTTTATGTAAGAGATATTACAAACCCACAATATGAAATATAACTACCTGGTTATCGATAATATCATAATAAAAAATATAATTCCAGGCTGGATGGACAAAGCGATAATATATATATCCATTAAATTCTCGCTTAGGACGAAATTCTGGATTAGTTCCAGTCATAGGCAAATAATCCAAGAAACGATTCATAAAAGAGTTTGCAGCCTCTATTCCTTGAGTTGTTTCAAGAATCAATAAAATCGTTTCTAAATCAGCCGCCGCCGCTTCTGACATTACAACCGGAAGGGAAATCATAACTCAGGAAGGATTAATATACTTGGCAAATCGCTCCCGAAACTGTTCTTCAGTGAGAACTTTTCCTGCCTTAACTTCCTTTCGAACTTCCAAAAGCTTCTCTTTGGGCCACGGGTGGAGATGTTCAACCAACGCTACAAATAATGCCTCCATCTGGCCTTTATCCATTGTTAGTACAACTGGCCATAACTTATCAGCAGTAAGAGATTGAGGATTTTCTGTATTTTTTTGTTTACTCATGACATGAATTTACGAAAAATAGCATGAATTTATCATGATTTTTGCCAATAAATTTCTTCACTCCTATGATGAAGAGATTACTGCTGAAGTATTGGTAGTTTAAGCAGATCCATGAAAATCAAACTTAACCTTCGATTTTTTACTTAACCCCTACAACCCGATAACTCAAGGTCCAGAAATAAGTTAACCTTTCAATCTGAATATCCTCTCCCAGGCCACTCAAGACATTTTTTAAGAACTTATCCTCAGGAAAATTCTTCAAAACCATGTGCGTGCTCCCATCTTCCAAAAATCTTTTCTGATAAGTATTACCTTGCTCATCCGTGATGAAAATGGGTGTGCTACTACCTTCAGCATACTGATTATCGGTAAAGACTATTTTCCCTCCCGGAGCGACAAAACGATGAATATGTTGGAGAAATCCGGTAAGTTTTTCAACCGGAATATGAGACCAGACAAATCCTGCAAAAACGCCCTCAAATACATCATTTACTTCTGTTAATTCGTACATATCACTTTTGATAAAGGAAACATTTGATGGGCTCTGAAATTTTGATTGTGCGATTTCCATTACCGAATGATTAATATCTGTCGCTAGAATAGACTGGGTTTGTTCAGCCAGAAATTGAGTCCAAAAGCCGGTTCCGCAACCTATCTCCAATACATTAAGGCCAGAAAGATGATTAGGTAGAGATTGCTTGAGATGTTCAAGATCGGTCTGGCGCTCAGGTTTATAGTAAATTCTTTCGTATTCCTGAGCTCTTTGGTGGTAGTAATCAGGGAGGTTATTATTCATAAAATGGGAGATGAGTAATTGCTAAACTATTGGTTAATATTGTATTAACAGTAAATTTATAAGAAATTGTGCCGTTTCTGTTTAAAGTAAAAGAAATATAATGCTTCGAATCAGCCTTTTAATATCAATTCTGGTGCTGGGAGCCTGTAAATCCGGATTAGAGCAGACCCAGGCTAGTTCCAAATTTCCCAAAAAGCCCAAAAATGTGATTTTAATGATTGGGGACGGGATGGGACTTAGTCAGATTACTGCGGGAATGTATAGTAATAATAATCGGCTGAACCTGGAAAGGTGTAAAACAGTGGGTTTAATAAAAACGCACTCTGCCAGCGATCTGAAGACTGATTCAGCGGCAGGAGCAACGGCTTTTGCTACCGGAAAAAAGACGTATAATGGAGCTATTTCTGTAGACGTAGATACGATTCCCATTCCTACAATTCTTGAGATGGCAGAAGCCAAGGGGTATGCTACCGGCATGGTTGCCACAGCAGAAATCGTTCATGCTACACCCGCTTGTTTTATTGCTCATCAGGCCAATCGCAACTGGTATGAAGAAATTGCTTTTGATTTTCTGAAGACAGATATAGATCTTTTTATAGGTGGAGGACAGCGCTATTTTGACCAGCGGAGAGACGGAACGGATTTGTTGTTTTCCCTGGTTGAAAATGGGTATAGCCTGTATAATTTTAAAACACCTCTGGATGAACTGAGGATTCCTTTGCATAAAAAACTGGCCTATTTTACAGCGATTGATAAACCTTTGACGAAAACATTGGGAAGAAACTATTTAAGTGAAGCATCTACTTTTTCCGCAGAATTTCTTAGCAAACGGTCTGAAAAAGGATTTTTTATGATGATTGAAGGATCGCAGATAGACTGGGGCAGTCATGCGAATAATACCGATTATATTGTAGAGGAAATGCTCGATTTTGATGAAACCATAGGCAAAATACTGGATTTTGCAGAAGCTGACCGCCATACGCTGGTTATCATAACAGCTGATCATGAAACCGGAGGATTCGCACTTAACCCAGGTTCAGAAATGGGACCAGGTAAAATTAAAGGTGCTTTTACGACCGGTAGTCATACATGTACCATGGTTCCTGTTTTTGCTTATGGACCTGGTGCCGAGGCATTTAGCGGGATTTATGAAAACACCGCTATTTTTGATAAAATGGCTAATGCAATGGGCCTGATTGATAAAAAAGAAGATATTAGATAAAAATTTTTCATTATTCCAACCCTGACATATTGCGTCAGTCTTTGGGATGTAAGTCGTACTAGTTGAGTTGAACGCAACAAAAATAAATATTCATTCAGATTTGATTGAAGCCTGTAAAAGGGGGGACCAAACGGCTCAATTCAAACTTTACAAGCTTTATTCAAAAGCTATGTTTAATATCTGTACCCGGATTTTGGGGGACAGAGCACAGGCAGAAGATGCCCTGCAGGAGGCTTTTATAAGTGCATTTAAAAAACTCCACACTTTCGAAGGGCGCTCTTCATTTGGAGCCTGGATTAAACGGATTGTCGTAAACAAATGCCTTAGTCAATTAAACAAAAGAAAAGTTTTCTTTGAACAGCTTGACGAAGGAATTGTGGATGATAGTACCGAAGCCCCTTTAACCGGCCAGTTGGAATTTGATAGCCATCAGGTGTATCAGGCAATTAAAGAACTGCCTCAGGGATGCCGGGTAATTTTTACTTTGTATCAGTTAGAGGGATACGATCATCAGGAAATCAGTGAAATTCTTGATATCTCTATTTCCACTTCCAAGTCACAGTTTCATCGGGCAAAAAAACTATTAAGAGAGAAACTGACTGCTATCGAAAAAGACTAAAAGCGTACGATTTTATTATGTGGAAAAGAATTGAAAATTATATCAGAGACCATCGGGAAGAAATAGACCGGGATGAACCCGGACCCGAGGTTTGGAACAATATACAGGCTGCTATGAATCCTCAGGCAAAGGTGAAGAAAATCACTCCCTGGAGGTATCTGGAAGCCGCAGCAATGGTTTTGATTGCTCTGGGGGCGGGACTCTGGTGGGCAATTATGAACCCTGATATTCCCATTCTGAAAAAACAATCCGGGTCTTTACTCGATGGAACCATCCTCATTGAGGAAAACCATCGGATTCCGGAGATGGAAATGGTGGAAGCCTATTACACCATGCAGTTTTCAGATAGAATGCAGAAGATAAAAACGTATGATCTGAATCAATTCCCTGCAATTGAAGATTATAAAAAAGATCTCGCTCAGGTAGATGAATGTATCGAAGCGCTCAAAAAAGATATAGAAAAAGAAGGTCTGCACGATCAGCTTATTCAGGCGATGCGGAAAAACTTTGAGCAGAAAATCGCGATTCTCGACCAGCTCCTAAGCCAGCTTGAAAAGGCGGAAAAAGCAAATTCAACTCCTCCTGTGTAATAATTACCAGGAGGAATTGTTTTATGATTAATTGATATGCTGAAAAACAGAAAACCACTGATTTATCTGGGGGCTTTGTTGGGTTTTTTAAGCCTGATTTGTGTACCTGCACTTGCCCAGTCCTATTATAATGGTCAAAAAATTCAAAAAACGTTTTCGGTTCTCCCTGATGCCCTT
Organism: Bacteroidota bacterium; assembly: GCA_020438265.1. Classification (GTDB taxonomy): domain Bacteria; phylum Bacteroidota; class Bacteroidia; order J057; family J057; genus JAGQVA01. Next base: position 5,038 of record JAGQVA010000007.1, on the reverse strand, counting down.
ATTCGTATTCAGGGGAAATACGGCAATATTCATATAAATACCTGGGAAAAATTAACTGCCGAGGTTTCGATTGAATTAATTGTGAAAGGAGGAACAGACGAAGATATTAACACAATTATTGATCGAATGACCATTGAGGTAAAAGGAGATCAAAAGGAAGTGGGTATTATTACCGATCTGGAAGGTGTCAGCCACTGGAATATCATCAATGCAGATGATGGCCCACAACTGGAAATCCGGTTTAAAGATGGCGAAAAAGTGATTCTCACCAGTTTTAGTTTTGATTATACCCTCAACATTCCCCGGACGAATCATCTCAAGGTAGATGCACTGTTTTCCGACCTTTATCTTGACGATATGATTGGAAAAACAGAAATAACCCTCAAATACGCCAATCTGCAAGTAAAGAAACTCCAGGGGCCTTCTTTGGTTAATCTCAGTTATAGCAAAGGACGCCTGGATCAGGTCGGTCATGGCAACTGGAATGTACTTCACTCCCAATTTTCTATCGAATCAGTCGATTATCTGAAAATGATCACTCAGTATTCCGAAATCAATATCGATAGATCTGATTCACTTATTTCTCATAGTAAATACAATACTTACCGGTTTGGCAAGGTTAATTATCTCGTGGCAGAGGAGAAAAACTCTGAATTATGGGTAAATCATCTTTCTGCCTGGGGAGATATACACATGGAATATGGAAGTCTGGCGGTAAAACAGCTTGATAAGGAGTTTAAAAATCTGAATCTGGAAGGCTCTTATACCGATATGGATATTCAAGTGGAAAAAGATGCTAATTATGAGCTTCAGCTAAGTTCAAAATATGCTGATATTGCTTTTCCTGAAATTCTTTCTGTTTCTCAGGATGTTGAAACAGAGGATTCCCGCAAAATAATCGGATCTTTAGGAAAAGCTGCCAAAAGTAATATTCATGTAAGTGCCAGACATGGAAAAATACTTATTAAATAATCTTTGAATCAATTATGAAACAGCTACTATTCCTTTCTGTAATGATAGGTATCTTATTAGGTACTTCTTCTATTTTTGCCCAGGGGATTACTGGAAATGGTCGTGTTGGCCAGCAAGCCCGTCGGGTAACCTCATTCACCGGGATTGAAGTGGGAGGCGCTTTTGATGTTGTGGTGAAACAAGGCAATCGTTTTGATGTCATCGTGGAAGCAGATGAAAATCTCTTCGATGTGATCGAAACCAGTGTTTCTGACGATAAATTAAAAATCACTACGAATAAGAGCATTCACAAATCAACTGAAATGAAGGTATATGTTACCTTAAAAGAACTCAATTATGTGAATGTAAGTGGTGCTGCAAGCCTTAAAGGAGAATCTCATTTTACAACATCATCAAAGATGGATTTGCAGACCAGTGGTGCAGCTGATTTGAATCTTGATCTGGAAGCCCCCAGTCTCAAATGTTCTACTTCTGGTTCTTCTGATATGATCCTGAAAGGAATCACCAAACAAATCGAAATCCAGACCAGTGGTTCCAGCGATTTCAATGGAAAAGAATTGAAAGCTGAAATGGGAGCAATCAGCTCTTCAGGTTCTTCTGATATCATTATTCACCTGAGCAAAGCAGCCGTAGCTTCAGCTTCTGGTTCCAGTGATATTCATATCCTGGGAGCTCCTTCTCAGACCAATTTTAATACCAGTGGTTCTGCTGAAGTTCATGTAGATAAGGTGAAAGCTTCTGAAGAAGAATAGAGCTTTATTTTTTTATGATAAAATCGTCCGGAATGATTCATTTGGAATCATTCCGGATTTTTGTTTCAGACGTTTTGTCTATGCTTTTTACCATTCGTGTTACCCGATTTACTTAACGTGAGATAAATGTGTTGAATAACCGATACAGGTCAGGTAAATTTGTTGTAATGAACTCATAAACAAAAATGAAACCTATGAAATTTATTCTGCCTATAACCTTCATTGCTATTTTGATCTTCAGTAGTTGTGAAAAAACTTCCATTACCAATGGCCCGGACATTCAGCCTCCTTTGGTTGCCCTGAGTTATGACGGAGCCAATAACGATGCTCCCCTGCTTCCGGCAGCGACTTATGAAGCTGCTACAATGTTTCCCAAAGAGGATATTTCTGATCTTTTGGGAGGGAAACTGATTGAAGTGTATTATTATATCAGAGATGTGCCGGTATCTTCGACAATTAAAATTTATAAAAAATCTGACAGCGATGGCCCTTTGGACTTGATCTATTCAGAGGTAACAACTAATGATTTGAAAGGAAGATCCTGGAATAAACACATACTTAAATCTCCTGTAGAGATAACGGATGATGATCTTTGGATTTCTCTCAAATTTACCCACACCAGCCAAACGGGTAGTATCGGTTGTGACCTTGGACCAGCTGTGGACAATGGAGACTGGCTGCTGGATTCCGCTGACGGATTATGGATTCCGCTTTCCCAGCGTGCCGGGATTAATATCAACTGGAATATTCGGGGTGTGGTTGACCCTGGGTAACGATAAGAAATGGATAACGATAAGATCCTTACATATTTTGGAGGAGCGTTCGCATTAGTTGTGATGTTGGTATTTTTATTTATTCAGCCTCCCTGGGTAGATCCACTTTGCCACGCAAATAAAGGCTATAGAGATGCGAACTTTGAGGGTGTGGTCATAAATAAATTTATTGATTGGGAAAATCATGCTTATAGGGTTATTGAGCTAAATAGTTATAAAAAGCGTATTTATCTTGATGGTGGAAGACAGAAATTTTATGATGAATTTCAGGTTGGAGACAGTATTTCAAAACCAGCGGGGACATTGATGGTTAACATTTTCAGGAGCGATCAAAAAAAGACGGTTGATTTTGAATATCCATGTGAGCAATAATGTTAACCCTAATTGGTCGTTTTCTTTCTCCTCAATCAATAATAATTAACAAAGCCTGACACGGATTTCTGAGATTCAACCACGTTCATACATTTTGGGTAAATACCCGGTAACATTCGCCTGATGAGTGGTATAAATAAGTGCAAGTTAGTTAGTTCACTATTTTACCCAAATGAAACCTCAAGCACTTATTACCCATCGACAGTCTCACTTCTTAACCCGTGATTATGGCGTAAAGCGCCGCAAAAAAATCCGCATTCTCGCCATAGATGGAGGAGGTATACGGGGAATTATTCCCGGAGCTATTCTCGCCTCTTTAGAAGAAAAGTTACGCGAAAAAACGCATAATCCCCAGGCTAAGCTGACGGACTATTTTGATTTTATTGCGGGAACCAGCACCGGCGGAATATTGAGTGGCCTTTATCTGATTCCTGACGAAAATAACCCGGAAAAGTCAAAATACTCAGCCAGAGAAGCACTGGATATTTATATGAAGCGTGGTGGTTCTGTTTTTAAATCGTCTTTTTGGCAGAAACTCAAAACAGGATTCGGGCTTCTGAAAAACCGGTATCAGGCAAAAAACATCAACGAGATGTTAAAAATGTCTTATGGAGAAAAAGCCTGGTTAAAAGATGCTGCAAAACCCTGTCTCGTGGTTTCCTATGACCTTTTACAGCAGAAAGCCTATATGTTTACCCGTAAAGCCGCTCGTGAAAATGCCAATCACAATTTTAAGCTTTGGGAAGTAGCGAGAGGAACCTCTGCTGCCCCCTCCTACTTTTCTCCCGGAAAAATGAAAGCTGCGGGCGGACAGGAATACGCTTTTATTGACGGAGGGATCATTGCGAATAACCCGGCATTGTGCGCGCTGTCAGAAGTCAAAAAAATGAATTTTTCCCGGATTAAAAACTGGAAAAATGATACTCCTGTCAGATCTGAAGATATTGTAATGGTTTCGATTGGTACGGGTTCTGAGAAAAAGGAAAATATGCCTCAGAGCATGAAAAACAAAGGTTTGCTGGGTTGGATCAAACCAATTCTTTCCGTTCGTATGATGGGATGCTCAAGCCTTGCAGCTGATCACGTCGAAAGAGAGCTAAGTCAGGGGAATGAAAAACAATATTTTCGCATAGATCCTCAATTATTTGATGCTGATTCGGAAATGGATAATGCTTCTGTTGATAATATGAACCTTTTAAAAGAAGCCGGATTAAAAAACGCTGAATTGCATCGGGAATTGATTGATCAAATTGTCGAATCCCTTACCGTGAATGATCATAATTCTGATTTTCACGTGGTGAATATGGATCAGTTAAGTCGGGTAAAACTTCGAAAAGCAGGTTGATATTTAGCCTTTACTTCCATCCTTTCTAATTTTCCAATTCCGTAAATTTATTATATTGCCTTAACGTTTATAAACAAAGGTCTAAATGAGAATTCTGGTTACGGGAGGAAGTGGAAGATTGGGAAATGTTCTGGTCAGGAAACTGCTGGCCATGGGGCATGATGTCCATGTCATGGTTGAACCGGGAGATACAAGCCCGGAGTCTCTGGCAGATGTGGACGTGAAACTTCATGCTGGGAGCGTGCTGGACAAACCGAGTTTATCATCCGCGATGAAACATACCGAGGTGGTCTACCATCTTGCCGCAAAGGTATTGCTGGAACCAGATAAAGATGGTTCCATGTGGGCGGTAAATGTAACGGGAACCCGTTATGTTGCAGATCTTTGTTTAGATCACGGAGTCAGCCGTCTGGTTCATTGCAGCGTACCCTACGCACTGGAGAGAGAACCTATGGACCAGGTCATGGATGAAACACGGCCTTTGGCCCTGAATGAAAAGACGGACTATTTCCGTAGTAAAGCTCATAGCGAGCGCTATATCCTCGACTATATCAACCAGGGACTTGATGCTGTGATTGTAAGCCCTGGCGCTTTAATCGGACCTTATGATTTTGGGCCTTCCATTATGGGGCAGTTTCTCCTGGAAATTTATAGTGGAAGAATGAATACGGTAGTAGAAGGAAAAGGAAGTTTTGTTGATGTGCGTGATGCAGTGGAAGGAATCGTTGCAGCTGCGGAAATCGGCAAAACTGGGGAAAGATATTTTCTGGCCGGACACATGCTGGATACAAATGCACTTGAACTACTCTACACAGAGTTTACAA
>JAGQVA010000078.1 GCA_020438265.1 Bacteroidota bacterium | reverse complement strand
TTTATGGGGGATGACGATTTCGTAGAGCCGCATTAAAATGCTAACGATTACCCATATTTTTTGATATGCTAGTACTTGTTTGAAATACCTTCATTTTTTTTAATTCCAAGATTCCTCAGGAGACCCCCGATCGCTTCGCGTCGGGGGTGACAAGCCTGTGCTTGGGGAGGTGGGGTTGTGTAAAAAGGTCGGTCCGTTTGTAGCGGCGTATTGCATACGTCGCAAGAGGAGATGCAAAAATCGCATTTATTTACCCATTTGCGACGTATGCAATACGCCGCTACAGGTTGTTGGACCTTTTTACACAACCCCCTACAGATTCCTACGGTATCATAACCACCCTTTTCTCCTGAAATAGATCAATAAGGTAACTCCCATTACCCCCATCAATCCCCACACGCCAAAATATCCATATTTCCAGTGTGTTTCAGGCATGTGATCGAAATTCATCCCGTAAACGCCGGCAATAAAGGTCATGGGAATAAATATGGTCGAAATAATCGTCAGGACCTGCATGACCTGATTCATTTTATTGCTCATTCCCGAAAGGTAAAGATCCATAATACTGGCCGCAACATCCCGCTGCATCTCTATGGAATCATTGATTTGAATGATATGTTCATATACATCGCGGAGAAATCGATTCGTATCCTCGCTGATTAATTCGGAATCTTCTTTTTGCAAAAGAGAAACAGCTTCACGAAGCGGATACACAGATCTTCGCAGGTTGATCAGTTGTTTTTTAAGCCTTTGAATCCTTTTGAGCGAGTCATTATCCGGATGTGCAAGCACTTGTTCTTCCAGAGAAGTACTTACTTCACTGATATATTCAATTACCCAAAAATAATGGTCAACCACGGTATCGATCAGGCGGTAAAGGAGATAATCTATTCCCTTTTGGCGCAAAGGGCCTTTTCCTTCTTTTAATCGTTGCCGGAGACCACCAAAGATATCTCCCTCCTGTTCCTGAAAAGAAATCAACCAGCCGGAACCCAAAACAAAACTGACCTGTTCTGCGATGATACCTGTGCGGGCTTTATTCAGTCCCAGCATTTTCAGAGACATAAAAAGATAACCGTCAAATTCTTCGATTTTAGGACGGCTTCGGGTGTTTAATACATCTTCCAGCAATAGCGGGTGCAACGAAAAAAGCTCACCGATATCAGCAATATGATCCACATCATGCAGACCATCTACATTAATCCAGCTAGCCGTTTTTGTATTTTTATAGGAAAAACATTCTTTGGGAGTCTGGCAGATTTTTTCCTCATAGTTTGTCTCATCATAGTCAATAACAGAAATTTTTACCTGTTCCGCTTTGCGTTTCCCGATATGCATCAGGGTCCCGGGAGGAAGCCCGGCCTTATGGGACATGGAATGAAATGACTCACTCATTTTTCAGATTATTAAGAGAGACTAAAATTCCCAGCAAGAGGGAGGCCCCAATGAAAGTGAGAGAGAACCATTCTGGAAACTGAATGAAATGACTGGTTATCAGCTTGATAGACACAAATACAAGAATGGTAAAAACACTGTATTTGAGGTAATGGAATTTCTCGAGCATATTCGCCAGGAAAAAATACATCGATCTTAACCCCAGAATGGCAAAAATGTTGGAACTAAAAACCAGGAAGGGATCAGTAGTAACGGCGAGAATAGCCGGAATACTATCCAGGGCAAATAGCAAATCTGTGAGTTCTATCATAATCAGCGCCGCAAAAAGAGGAGTAAATACTTTTACCCCATTCTCCACAGTCCTGAATTTTTCCCCATCGAGATTTACACTAAAATTAAAATAGCGGCTTAGCAAATGCCTTAGTCTTTTACCATCCGATTCTTCTTCCTGCCGAACCAACATTCGAAAGGCTGTATACAGGAGTAAAAAACCAAACACATAAACAATCCAGCTGACTTTTGTGATTAAGACAATTCCAAAGAGAATCATTAACCCCCGAAATATAACTGCTCCGATAATACCCCAAAAAAGAGCCCTGTGCTGATATTTGATAGGAATATTAAAAGAGGCAAAAATCATGGAAATCACGAAGAGATTATCCACACTGAGCGATAATTCGATCAGATAACCGGTAATATATTTAAAAACCGCATCACTGGGCTGAAGTTGATTGGGGTTATCGCTATACCCTTGCTGATAAATAAAATAAATCGCTATGGAAAACGAGGCTGCAGTGAGTACCCAGAAAAAAGTTTCTATAGCAACTCTTCTGTGCCCGGGTGCTTCTCCGGGCTTATGCAAAACAATTAAATCAAAAGCGAGTAATACCGCAATTAAACCTATAAGTACAATCCAGATCATCATAATGGCTTGAAAATATGTATTTTTTCCGGGGGTTAATAACGTTTTTGATATAAATCACTCAGCGGGGTATTTTTGACTGATTCTACTAACCCTACCAGATGTTTAATCATTAGCTCCCACATTTTGGCTCCCTTTTCAGCCGTAGCGAGGGTAGCATCCCCCATAACTCCGGTTTCTGATATTTTTTTCGTCCTGACAAACCAGCTAACTCCACGATCCGAATCGTAGTCCAGGTAATTGCTTCCAAAGCTCAGGGTTTCATTCACAGCTTTATCCATTTGCACCATTTCTGGTCTGATAGCCAGAGAAGTGCTGGTTTCAATTTCTCCGGCATGGATGTCATTGGGCGTTTCGATCAGTCCATACAAATCCACATCAGAGGTTTCCCCGGTATCTACGCAGACAAATATTCCCGCATCGCGGTTGATCATCTGAGCTGCGTAACTCAACGTCGGAGCATTATCGCCATGTCCATTGAGAATAATGATTTTTTTAATTCCGTTGCGGGCCAGCCCCATTCCAATATCATAAACAAATCGGGAGAGCGCATCATTCGTCACACTCAGGGTTCCTTTGAAATCTTCATGATGATAAGAAACTCCATAAGGAATGGTCGGCAATACAAGTGGTTTGGGATCGTCACAGGCTTCAGCCACTTTGTGCGCCAGGTATTTCGCATCGAAATAATCGACATCCACTGGCAGGTGCGGGCCGTGTTGCTCAATCGCCCCACAGGGTAAAATAGCGGTATCCACGAGTTTGAGCCGCTCCTCAACTTCCGGCCAGGTCATTAATTCCCAGAGGAAGGTATTTTTGGGTTTTGTATTCATATTTTTTGAATCTAATTAAATTCAATACATAAGAGATGTATTAAGTTTAGAGAATTAAGTAAAGAATCGCCCCATTTAGCATCTAAAGAAAGTTGTGAGCCTCTTTTTTTGTTAAGCGTTTGGGGAAGATCCCTCCCGTTGGTCGGGATGCCCACGAATGTGGGAAAGAATATTTCCGCCTTATTGGCGGAATCGCGATTACCCCGCAAGGGGCATCCCGACCAACGGGAGGGATCTTCTCTCAAAGCTCTGAAAATGGAAGGTTTGATTCGCATTTAAGCATTTCAACACAATTATTGTTTTTTAAGCCTTCATTGCGCCATGGATTCATTCTAAAGGATCTAACCCGGGGCCTGTTTGTTTAAAAAGTATTCAGCTCCTAATAAAGACTCGCCATCCTCCACTTCCTGCCAGCGATGATCCTTCATTTTAACCATTCCATTGGCGTATTGGAGATAAATCGGAAAGATCTTTTCCCGAATATGTGGCGGCAAATCTGCCGGATTACTTCTTTCCTTATCAAAGCGAAGCTGCATAATCTGCGGGTGCTGTCTAGCCAGTCTTTTTGTGTGCTCATTCAGCGGAAGCAAAGACTTTTCAGTGAGAATATGGTACAGATGGGCCGCATCAGAACCAATCTGCTTCACACTTTTCTGACTCAGCGCCTGCAACCCCTGCGTAATTTGCCCTTCCTGATACCCGCACCTGCCGGGATCTTCATCCAGCGCTTTAAGCATACCAATGATCCTGCGACATTTTTCGCATTTCCCGCAAGGGTACATTCTCCCTTCTTCCTGATGGGCTGCATGACAACTCACCTGATGGCGCTGCAAATCCGGATATCGCTTGACAAGCACTTTCAGGATCAATAATTCTGAAAGACTGCGAAGAATCGAATATTGAAAGATATTCCACCCTTTTCTCTGATAATAACGGGTTAAGGCATTATCAAAATATTTGCTCTGGTCATAAAGCGCATTATAATGCAGAATGCCCTCATGAATGGTTTTCAGCGTACAGTCATATTCATTCCCAATCAAAATATTTCCAACCCCTCTTTTGCGTGCAACAGGCAATACCCCGAATAAAAAAACTGCTACTGTCCACAACCGAATGGGATAAATGTCAGCCCGGATATTCTGAAAATTTTCCTTGATAAAAGGCATTTGTCTGACCATCCAGTTGAAAATCCGGTCGCTGTTACACCAGGGTTTGGCAGTATTGGGTTCGGTTTCTTTAAAATGCTGATATGAGTTAATTGCTGTAAACCAGTGTCTTCCTGATTCATTGACGAAAATGGGGTGAGGTACACCGATTTCCTTGATTAACCCATACGTCAGCAGACTGTCTTTCCCTCCACTACTGAGAATGGCATATTGATCCAGATCTATTTGAGCGTTTTCTTTTTCCAGCTTTAAATGGCCAAACTGAGAGTTGGAAAAGACCAGTTCGGCAGCTGTATAACGCTTCATTTGCTGAGGCTGAATCTGATCGAATGGCGGTTTGAGAAACTCGTTTTTGAAGAGAAATTTATTGACGAATATTTCTCTGGAAGTATTCTCCATCATAGCCGTCAAAAACCTTCGATCCACCTCGTCATACAGTCCGTCAAATTCGATTATCTCACAAAATAACCCATAATTCAACGCAACCTGGGCAACCATCATCGAGGCGAGGTTTACATCTTTCGGGTTCTTTTTATCAAAATAAGGATTGTCATAAGAATAGATCAACTCATTACTTACTTCAGTTTGATCATTCTTCTGTAAAGTGTAAATGGCTTTTACCCTTTTGGGTTCAATTAAAATCTGGCTGACGGTGAGTTTTTTGAAAACCACCAAATCTCTGATAACACTCACTTGATTCTGGATGATAATAATTCGACTAAAGTTTGAGTTCCATGGGCCAGCACATCAAAGGCAGGCAGACCGGTTTCCTTTGTAATTGCCTCACAGGCCGGAAGGATTTCTTCGGGTTTCATATCCTCATGGTTCACGGTGATGGCGATCACTTTTTTGCCTGAAATCACTTCAATGGCATTGATTTGTTCCTTCAGGGAATGGAGTTTATATCCGGGAAAACCATCATATTCCACTCTTTTGGGAGCGTGTTGAAGAATCACATAATCGGGGCGGCCCGCAGCCAGAATTTCAAAGCCGCCGGGATAAGCAGGATTCATCAGACTGCCTTGCCCTTCAATCACAATCACGTCCGGTTTGGCGTTTTTCCAGGCGCTTACGACTGCGTGTTCAATTTCCCCGGAGACAAAATCATTGATACAGCTGTCCATAATCATGGAGTACTGAGCACCCTGCATCCAGGCAGTCTGACCCGTTCCAATCATTTCTGCTTTATGCCCTGCTGCACGAAAACCATGAACCAGCAACCAGGCAGTGGTTCTTTTTCCAATGGCGGAATCTGTCCCCAGGATAGCCAGTTTCAGACATTCTACAGATTCGATTTCTCCGGTAAAAAAGTGCAGTTGATCGCGATCCGGAGTTTTGCGAATATCTCTGAGGCGAACGTTTTGTTTTTTCGCCAGTTTAACCAGCTTTTTATCATTCGTCAGGAAATCATGTAAACCGCTATCGACATTCATTCCCAGCTTAATAGCATTTTTGATCGTTTTTCGGGCTTTTTTAGGTAAACGACCACCATCTGGCGCCAGACCAACGACAAAAATATCGGGAAGTTTATTTTCTTCGCTTAGCGTTTCCATGGCTTCAAGCAAATCGTTGAAGATGGGTATATCGTTAGGCTTCCCATCCAGAACTTTTCCGGCATCTTTTCCCGCGTAATTTCGGTCAATGACTCCTACGACCTCATAACGTTCTGTGAAGCGAACGAGGCCGTGGGCTGTTTTTCCGTTGGGGGTATTGAAGGCCTTGTCGCAGTAGACGAGGGCTCTTCCGTCGAGATTTTTTTTCATGTGTTAATATTGGTTCTTTGGCAATTCTTGTAATAAGATTTGTTAACTTCAACTTCAACCTCAATATCAACTTCAAAAGCTGACAAGATATGAAATCTGTTGATTTTGAAGTTGAGGTATGATTGCTTTTGAGATTGCAGTTGAAGTTGAGGTTGCATCGATCTTCTTTGATTTTGTCAGGAAATATTAGTTTTTAGCTGTTAGTACCGCAACAAAGCGGTCATTTTCCAAAGGTTGATTTTCGTGCATTTCCATTAAGGCAATCAAGCCAGAGGTAGAAGCTGGTAAAATTTTCACTCCTTCTTTTTTCAATAAATAGGTGCTCATCTTTCGCATCTTCTGGTCGGAGATATGAAAGGCAAAACCATTGGATTCCCGAATGGCATAAAGCGCTTCCTCACCATCAAAGCTATGCCAGTTGATGAGCGGTTCATTGTATTTGGTTTCCTTAATAAGTTCCGGATTGAGATCCTTGCAGTAGTCCAGCCCGGCTTTGTAAGAACTGATAATCGGATTTTTATGTGTAGATGAAGCTGCTATCATCTGAGGTACCCTTGAGGTTTTCCCCCGTTTATATAAACTTACAAACCCGCGATAAATGCCTGCAAACAGAGTCCCGTTAGAAACCGGAGCTGCCAGGTATTTGGGTGCGTCCCGAAGCTGGTCGTATATTTCATAAGCAATTTCGGCATACGCTTTAATCTGAAGAGGCGTATTCGCTCCTCCCGGATTAGCATCATACCATTCCTTTTCCATGGCGATCTGACTACTGAGGGTTACCGCGTCTTCATAGCTACCTTTACTGCGGATAATTTGCCCACCGAGGGCTTCCATTTCAGTAATTCTTTCGGTATGGTAGGATTCGGGAATGTAAATCTTGCAGGTAATTCCGGCAAGACTGGCCGCTAAAGCCACGGCAACGCCATAATTTCCACAGGTCGCCAGCGAAATGGTATCGTATTGACGCCTTAAGGCGTCATAAACCTGGGCAAAAGCGATACGATCTTTTTGGGTTCCCGTTGGGTTATCTCCTTCGTATTTGAGATACAACTGCCGAACCTCCATTTCTCGTTCGAGAATCTTGGCTCTGGAAAGCTGGGTGTCTCCCACTTCCAGGCTGATAATATCCTCGAAACATTCCAGTCGATCAGTCAGAGACAAGCTCAGATCTTTGACCGAATCACTCAACAATTTGGCTTCTTTGGAAACCTTATTACTTGACGAAGTTACGCCGTCTCTTAAAATCATCTTAGGCTTTAGGTAATGCGTTTTTAAATACAAGTGTTCTGTAAGGGAATGGAATCTCTATACCTTCCGCATCAAACCTTTTTTTGATGCTTTCCAGGGCTTCGCATTGGAGCGCAAAACCATCGGCCTGATTTTCTGCCCAGGCCCAGGCTCTCAGATTCACAGAAAAATCTCCCAGACTGATAAGACGTACCCTCACTTTGGGCTCACCCGCTTCAATATCTTCTTCTGAACGATTGTCGATATACAAAGGGTGGTTACCGACTTCCTCTGCCATGATTTGTTTGGCCAGATCAATATCAGAATCGTAGCTAATACCCACTTCAATCCAGTTACATACCTTTGTTTCTATCAGATCTGCGTTTACAATCACCTCTGCACTAATCATGGAATTGGGTATAATGACCCGGCGATTTTGATAATTGCGAATGATGGTATGCCTGAGGGTAATATCTTCAACCATTCCTGAAATGGTATCTTTGACCACAATTCTGTCTTTCACGCGGAAAGGCTTAAAAATCACAATAAACACCCCTGCAATAATATTGGAAAGAGCTGCCTGAGAGGCAAAACCAATGGCAACTGCGGCAATTCCTGCTCCGGCTAACAGCGACTGAGCCAATGTTTTGAGGCTTGGAATAGAGTAAACCGCCAGACTGAATCCCACTATATAAATAATCGTTACGATTGCGCGTCTCAAAAACTGGTAGTTGGTAGGATCATTTTCAAGGTGAAGAGTAGATTTTGCTATATAACTCTTGCTAAAACGATTAATAAATCCCCCTATAATAATGGTTGCGAGAATGATAATGATGGCTGTGAGGAAATCAATCATTCCAGGAGTAAGACTATCTAAAAATTTATCGATCATTGGTTAAAAGTAAAGTTAATTTTGAACATTGATTTTTGGAAATGCAGTAATTTCATAAGCAGCTGAAGCGATTTCTACTTTTCCTTTACTGGCGATAATCGCTTCAAGAATTCGGGTATATAATCGGTCTTTTGTACCACCCCGGCTTTTTACATCTACCACAAATCTCAGGGTAAAGGTAATCCAGTTTTCGTCAAATTTCATGGTTACCCATGGTTCCAGACGTGCTTTTTCAATCTGATATAAATCGGTCATTCGCTTCCAGGAATTCTTTACCTTATGAGCATACTCGCCTACTTCTTCATTGAGAATATCTGTCATCATTTTTCGGGCCAATGCATAATCGCTATTGGTTTTTATCGGAATCGTGATTTCATCCCAAAGGAAGGGAAAATCTCCAGAATAATTATAGACGGGTTCTTTAAAAACAAAGCTATTGGCTACTCTGACCATTTTACCATTATAGAGATCTCCGCTTACCCAGTCTCCCATCTCCATAATGGTGGTTCGCAGGATACCAATATCAATTACATCCCCTTTGATATTGCTGAGTTTTACCCGATCCCCGATTTTATAGAATCCAGACATGTGAATAGCCAGATAACCTGCAATACTGGCAATGACCTCCTGAAGGGCAAAGGCAATCCCTGCACCAGCTACCCCTAAGGCTACTCCCAAACCACTGAGATTTACTTCAAAAATAGCCATTATCAGCAAAAAAACGGCGATATACGAGGCAAATGAAATACCCTTCCTCAGTTGAAATTTGATGGGATTCTCTTTGGTCAACCGGTTTGTCAGCCTTTTTAAAAGCCGACCAATAATCCAGATGGCAATCAGCCAAATGAGGGCGTAAGTCACTTTCAGGAGAATCGGGTCTTCGAGAATGATTTTTAATTGGTCTAACATATCAAAATGATTAGGGGATTATCTGATTGATGCGAAAAGCAGGAGCTTCGTAATTCTCTGGCAGATTTTCCGGTGGTACTGCCATTGTATTCCCATCTCGCTGAGCACCGTAATGCGGAGAAAGAATTTCCACCCCTTCCCGGTTGAAAATATCCAGAATTTGGGTATGAATCGCAGAATAAATCCCAGATGCTTTGCCTGGTTGTCTGGTGTAAGCATTCAACTGATAGGAAATATAAAAATCGTCCAGACTGGTTTTCAGCACAAAAGGAGAAGGTTCTTTTTCGATTGTATCTACAGATAAAGCAGCTTCAATCAGCATAGATTCCACTTTTTTCCAGGGAACATCATAACCAATCGTTACAGTCGTATTGAGAATCACACCCAGTTCTTCTGCATGGCTGGTATAGTTTTTTAATTGTCCTGACAAAATCTGCGCATTGGGAATGGTAATTTCCTCATTCTTGATGGTTTTGAGGCGGGTTACCAAAAGGCTGCGCCCCATTACATCGCCAACAGTATCTCCAATCTTTACCCGGTCCCCAATTTTGAATGGACGCATATAGGTAATGACAATTCCCGCGACAATATTGGCAACTGCAGTACTTGAACCCAGAGAAAGTAAAAGCCCCAGAAAAATGGAAACTCCCTGAAAGGCAGGCGAATCAGAACCCGGTAAATAAGGAAACATAATAATCAGAGCAAAAGCCAGGATCAGCACTCTGGCGAGCTTAAAAGTGGGCAAAGCCCAATCTCCGTAAAACCCCTCAATCACAATTTGTTCTTTTTCAATCTCCGTAGCAATGTATTGCAGGAATCTCAGCGTGTATCGCGTAATGATCACAATCACCAGGATAAAAAATAAATTGGGCAAATAACTGGTAAAACTATCCCATACATAACTTAGCGGTTTGGAAACATACATCCAGATCTTCTGTGCAAAAGGCCGGGTCCAGGGTAAATAGGCAAACACAAAAGGGAGGTAAAAAAATAATACAAGAAAATAGGTTGTATAACGCAACGTACGCGAAATAACCAGAAGAATATCTCTTTCCCTTTTAGGCGTAATAAACCGGAAAAACTGGACAAAGCGGTTGCTGTGAAAAAATATATTCCTTTCCAGCTTTTTAATATTTCCTCTGAACAGATCAAAGAGTTTTTGAACTCCCCAGAAAAGTACCCAAAGAATAACAACCGCCAGGAGAAGCAGCCCCAGATTGGAGAGGATTGAGATCGGGCTGCTGAGATCAATTTGTTTGGTAATGGCAGTTTGTAGAATTTTCTGATAATCCTGTGCCACCGGAATGAGTTCTTTATTCCCTCCCAATGCATCTTCCTCGGTAAGACTCATGAGAATAATTTCCCCACTGAGAATATCGACATAAGTTTCCCGCTGATGAATAGAAAAAGTATCATTCAGAGATGCAGAAGTAGCCAGCAACTGGTCCAGGCGACTGACAATACCATTTGCGCGAACCTCTGGGGTAAATGGGCCAATAGAGCTGTATAAATAAAATAAAGTATCACCCTGATATACAACAGGGAACCCGGGGGACAGGTCTTGTTTTAATGAGTCAGTTTGACCTTTTAGTGAAAAAGGAATCAACCAACCAGTCAAAAAGAGAATAATTGCAAATTGTTTCATAGACACTGGCAGTAAGTTCTTATCTGAAAAGAACCTATAAAATACTAATTTTGAGCGTTAATCATAGATTTATCACGATCGCTTTGACCTGCTATTGATGGCCAGGTCACATCTGTAAGGGATAATTTTACCGCTGATCTGAAATGATATGCAGATCCCGTTGTGGGAAAGGAATCTTGACATTATGCTGGCGGAATTCAGCGTCAATTTTTATCCGAATATCACTCTTGATAAACTCCACATTAAAGGAATCATGTGTCCAGAAAAACACCTCGAATAAAAGCGCCGAGTCTGCAAAATCTGCAAAACGAACCACAGGTGCAGGCGTCTTTGAAATCTTGGGATGAGCTTTTGCCACATCATTCATTAGCCTCATTACCAGTTCCACATCCGATCCATAAGCTACTCCTACATTTACCTGAAAGCGGGTTACTTCATTATTATGGCTCCAGTTGATGACATTTTCCTGGGTAAATTTGGAATTCGGAACAATGACTGTAAAAGATTCGCGGGTATGAATCGTCGTGGCTCTGATTCCAATTCGTTTAATTCGGCCAATCAATTCTCCCACCTGAACGACATCGCCTACTTCTATACTTCCATCAAACAGAATGATCACCCCGCTGAAAAAGTCGTTGAAGGTATGTTGGAGCCCAAAACCAACCCCTACCAGTAAAGCCGCCGAACCTGTCAATACAAGATCCAGATCAACACCTATATTCTCAAGAGAAAAAGCAATGGCAAATGTATAGATTAGATACCGGGCTATTTGCATTAAAGCATGTCTGCGTCCAGGGTCGGAGATTGCCTTTTTGGAAAAACTTCGATTTAGGGCCTTATTCAATGCCCATAAACCCAGGCGAGCAACCAAAAATATGAAAATGATAATAAATAATCCGAGTACAGTAAGCTGGATGTTTTTGTGCTCAAAGATGATAAACTCAAGAATTTCACGGAAAGCTTTCATTGTGGATAGAAAAATTTTATTTACAGGTTTCTTAACACAAAACTGATCTACAGGTTTTTTGTTGATCAAAAAAACGATATGAATCTAGTGGAAAACTTTCGCATCTTCTGTGAATCTGTAAATAAAAAACAGGATTTTTATATCCATTCTACGGGGCTTTCCTATCTGCAAGGCTTTTATTAGCTATTGATTCGTATCTTGCCAATTATTAGCTAAAAAACCTTAATCAATGTTGAGACAAGCACAATTTCTAACCCTCATTCTTTCTTTAGGTTTCTTTCTGGTTTTTCATTCTGATCTATTAGCCCAGAAAAAAGCCAAACCTTTCTTCAAAGATGGCGAAGCCCAGGTTGTTCCCGCTTTTGATAATCCCGACGAATGGATTCGCCACGATCTCTGGGTGGAAACAGAATTTGATACTGACGGAGATAACAAACCCGACAGAATGCATGTCAGCGTTACGCGTCCGGCGCAGACTGAAAACAAAAAACTCAAACTTCCTGTGATTTATAATACCAGTCCCTACTTTGCCGGTACTGCCGGAAATGATGAGGACATATTTTGGAATGTAGAACAT
>JAGQVA010000798.1 GCA_020438265.1 Bacteroidota bacterium | reverse complement strand
TACATAAAGACGCTCAAAAACCAGCGGATACCAGGTGGTTCCTTTTTTTACCCTTTCGGTAAGGGTTTTCTGTAACACTTTTTCCCGATAAAGTCTGGCGTCCTCTTCTTTCTCAATGGCGAGAATTTCCAGGAGATGAATGAGCTGTTCAGTAGCGTCTGGCACTAATTGGATAATTAACTAAAAAATTCTCTGATTTTGGAGAAAAGTCCTTTTTGCTCTTGTGTGGGATTTGGCGTGAAATTATCCGCATCTCTGAGTTTTGTAAGAATTTTTCTCTCTTCCGGTGTGAGAGATTGAGGTGTCCAAACATTGATGTGAATCAGGAGATTTCCTGTGCCATAACCATTGATATTTGGAAGACCTTTTCCTTTCAGACGAACTACCTTTCCAGCCTGAGTTCCTGGCGGGATTTTGATTCTCACCTGTCCGTCCAGGGTTGGAACTTCTGTCTGAGTGCCCATAGCAGCGTCAGGGAAGCTGATAAACAACTCGTGAATCAGATTATCTCCGTCTCTTTCGAACAATTCTGAAGGTTTTTCTTCAATCTGAATAATCAAATCTCCCGCCGGACCTCCCCGCAGGCCTGCATTTCCTTTCCCTCTGACACTTAGAGACATTCCCTCCATTACACCCGCAGGTATTTTGACTGAAACGATATCTTCTTCAGTGTTACGACCTCTTCCTTCACAAGTCTGGCAGCTTTTAGAGACGATTCTTCCTTCACCCTGACAGGTTGGACAGGTAGAAACCACAATTTGCTGGAAGAATCCTCCTCCAGCCTGCTGTCTGATTTCTCCGGAACCCTGGCAGGTCGGACAGGTCGTAAAGGAAGTTCCTTTATCAGCACCTGTGCCGGAACAGTCGTTACACGCCATTTGGCGGTTTAGACGGATTTTCTTTTCTGTGCCTTTGGCAATTTGATCAAGCGTCAGAGACAGTTTAATTCGGATGTCTCCTCCCCTTTGGCCACGAGATCTTCTCCTTCTTCCTCCTCCTCCACCGAAGATATCTCCAAAGGGACTATCTCCGAAAATGTCTCCAAACTGGCTGAAAATATCTTCAAATCCTCGTCCCTGGAATCCTCCGCCGGCAGCTCCTCCTAATCCAGCATGACCAAAACGGTCATAGGTTGCCCGCTTTTGTTCGTCGCTAAGGACTTCATAAGCTTCAGCAGCCTCTTTGAATTTTTCTTCCGCCTCATGATCACCTGGATTTTTATCCGGGTGATATTTCAGGGCCATCTTTCGATAGGCCTTTTTGAGTTCGTCTTTAGTGGCGGTTTTGGATACGCCAAGAATTTCGTAAAAATCTCTTTTTGCCATAAGCGGTTTATTCTCCCACGATTACTTTTGAGAATCTGATCACCCGGTCTTTAAATTTATATCCTTTTTCGATTTCTTCGATCACCTTATCTTTCTGCTCTTCATCATCAATAGGAATCATGGAAATCGCTTCATGGAGATCCAAATCAAACTTTTTCCCTTTAGCATCTATCGGTTCAAGGCCAATTTTGGTGAGTTGTCTTTTCATACTTGAATCGACCATCGAAATCCCTTCTTTAATCGCTGCCAGGTTGTCAGTTTTTTCAATGGCATCCAGTGTTCTGTCAAAATTATCCAGTACTGGTAAAAGATTTACGAGTAGATCCTGGTTGGCAAAACGGATATTATCAGCCGTTTCTTTGGCTTTCCTTTTGCGGAAATTATCGAAATCAGCCTGTAATCTGAGAACTTTATCTTTGCTCTCGTCAGCGATATTTTTGGCATCCCGTAGCTTGAGCTGGAGATGTGCGATAACTTTCATCGCATCTTCCAAAGAAGCAAAACTGTCGGGAATATCCTGGCTTTCAGTTGATTCTGAGTCGGTATTCTCGGATTCTACCTCTGCTTTATCTTCCACTTCAGTTTCGGATGTTTCTTCCACCTGCTCTTCTTTCTCAACTTGCTCTTCCACTTCAGTTTTTTCTTCCTGATCTTTCAACTCTTCCTTCATAATTAAAAATAATTATATGCTAATAATGGGACAAAATTACTAATTCGTTTGCTAGATGTAAAACACAATTTATGCCAATGACAATATGGCAATCATCATTGGCATAGTTGGCAGTATTTTTTTTCGTGTGGCAGACTAATTGGCGGAATGATTGATTTTCCGAAGATTCAGCCTATTTGAAATTTTCCTTGTAAACGTTGAAAGGTGTATTCTTATAGGCATCTTCTCCCAAATAACTGATGATAACCAGCATATCCCTGGAATTTTGATATCCCGGAACATTTGTCAGCATATTAAATTGGGAGTCAAAAAATACAGTAGACGGATAAGATAACCTTCCACCCAGAGCTGTTGCTGCTAATTCATGGTAACCTCTTCTTCCATTGGGAACATACTTGAAGGTCCTGCCTTTAAGTGTTATTTCTCCTTTTTGTTCTGCATTGAATTTTACAGCGTGATAGTTTTTGTTAAGATATTTAATAATCTCAGCATTTGTATAAGTGTCTTTGTCCATTTTTTTACACCATCCACACCAGTCAGTATAAAAATCTACCAAAATCTTTTTTCCATCTTTGTCAGCAGCGGCTATAGCGTCTTCAATACTTATCCAGTTGATTTTTTCTGTGACGACCTCTTTCTGAGGCTGAGATGTAGTATGAGTAAATCCCACAAGGATTAAGGCTAATCCCAGCATTGGAATTGTTGATATTAACATTCTTTTTTTCATAATCCTGGTTAAATCTAAAGTTCTCAGATAAAATAAAGATCGGGATTTTTTACAAATATTTTGTCGGCTGGCCATCAATTCACCATTTTGGCAATCGTTCCTATTCTTTTTTACGCTGAATTTTTGCACCAACAGCAGTCAAACGATGTTCAATATCCTGATAACCCCGGTCGATTTGTTCAATATTATAGATTTTGGAAGTTCCGGTAGCTGACATGGCAGCAATCAATAAAGCTACTCCTGCCCGTATGTCAGGACTGGTCATGGAAATCGCTTTGAGTTTTTGTTTTCTTTCCAAACCAATGA
>JAGQVA010000797.1 GCA_020438265.1 Bacteroidota bacterium | reverse complement strand
TTAAACAAATAACCCTTTGCTTCCACAAAGGCGGCATATTCTCTTTCCAGCGGAAGACTCATCAAAAAACTACCGTCTGTTTTCCCTGAAAAAATATTCCTGACAGTTTCACCGGTTTCTACATCTTTCAGTTCGATGCTGGCATAAACCGGTGCTTCGGTAAGGCTGTCCTTCACAATTCCTCGCAGGAATGTTGCACGTTGAGGACGGATTCGTTTATCCAGGACAAATTCATAAATATCACTTTTTCCATAGGTATCTTCTCTTTCGGCTGTATAAAAGGCCCGGTCGCCCTGAGAAGTGATAAAAATATGGCTTTCTACTCCTGGTGTATTGATAGGGTATCCCAGATTTTGTGGAGTAGACCAACTTCCGTCCGATTGTTTGTGAGAAATAAACAAATCCGCTTTCCCAAATCCGGGGTGAAAGTTTGAGGAAAAATAGAGCGTTTTCCCGTCAGCATGAATAAAAGGCCCTTCTTCATGTCCCGGCGTATTAATAACTTTACCCAGATTTTTTGCTTCAGACCACTCTCCTTTTTCATCTCTTTCACAGACCCAAATATCCCCTAATCCTTCTCCGTTCACTCTTCCTGAACTAAAATAAAGGGTTTTTCCATCATGGGCTACTGATGGCTGTGTTTCCTTAAAACGAGTGTTTACCTTCGGGCCAAGATTCTGGCCTTTGCTCCATTTTCCATCTTCCAGCAAAGTAGCCATATAGATGTCGCAATCTCCAAATCCGTCAGGCTGATTACAGGCAGTGTAAAAGATGTATTTCCCATCCTGGGTAATGGTAGCAGCACCCTCATTCAGATTGGTATTGATAGGTTCTCCCAGATTTTCTGCCGGAGTCCATTCGCCATTTTCAAATCTTGAATAGAAGAAATCTTCCGAATATCCTCCATAAGCAGGGTTGAAAGAGCCTACACCTGGCCGACGTGAGACAAATAATAAATAAGAATCATCCGCATTCAGGCAGGGGATATAATCAGCATCGGTAGAATTAACCGCTTCACCCAGATTTTGGGGTTCAAACATAACGGGATCTTTGATTGCTTTTGCAGCAAATCTGGCGTGCTGAAGATATAAAGTAGCCTTTCGAATATTCTGATTGCGGCCATTTTGTTTTCGAAGAAATACCTCATACAACCTTGCAGCGGCTTCATATTGTTCTAATTCAAAATAGGTATCTCCCAGATAAAACTCCAGTTCTCTGAATTCATTGGGTCTTTTTTCATACGCTTTCTCCAAATGAGGCAACGCCGCTTCGTAGTCTTGCAGGACATATAAATTGGAACCCAGCTGATAATGCGCATGGGCAAAATCGGGTTCGATTTCAATTGCAGCTTTAAAAGCCTCTATCGCCTCTGCTCTTTGACGATACTGGGAATATTGCATCCCTTCGATATATAGATTCAGTGCCTTTTTGGAATTAATTCCCAGATCTGCGGGTTTCAGTTTTTGTGCTTGCAGAGAGAATGAATAACAGAAGAATAGAATGAAAGAGATAATTAGGGAACGAACGCTCATAGAATATTTTTTTGATGAATAGACATGGTCTTATCAATAGTTTTACCTCCCTTGCATGTCATCCTGAGCTACGCGAAGGATCTAGATACCCAGAGCAAAGCGATGGGGCTTATTCAGATCGGTCGAGAACTCACTCGCTTAAGTTCCGCTTCACTTTACCGCTCGTGATGCTTAGATCCTTCGCGTAGCTCAGGATGACATAACCACTTTTTAGTGCTTCGCACTGATAGAAGAGTATAGACAGCTCATCGTAAAGACCATAATCTCAATAAAAGATAAAGATACAATCTTGCGTAGCAAAATCAGTCTAATAACGCAGGTAAAACAATATTGGTGCAATCCTAGCGGGTACGCTTGCGGCGATTGCGGATATAATCCTCAAAAATGTACTCTCCCAGTCCCTTCAGACTGGTGTAAAAAGCCCGTCCATTATTCACCTGGGTAAATTCTTGTACAAATTGCACCAGCCAGTTGTCGCGGGCAATCATAAAGGTTGTGATTGGAATTTTCAATCGGCGACAAGATGCTGCCAGATTCAGGGTTTTATTCAGAATTTTCCGATCAAGTCCCCAGCTGTTTTTGTAATAACGTCCCCCCTCCTTGATACAGGTAGGTTTTCCGTCCGTGATCATGAAGATTTGTTTGTTAGTCGTCTTCCGGCGACGAAGAATATCCATGGCCAGTTCAAGCCCTGCAACCGTATTGGTATGGTAAGGTCCAACCTGAAGGTAAGGCAGATCTTTCACTTCAATTTGCCAGGCATCATTGCCAAAGACAATTACATCCAGGGTATCTTTGGGGTATTTCCGCATAATCAGCTCAGCAAGTGCCATTGCAACTTTCTTCGCCGGAGTAATACGATCCTCTCCATACAAAATCATCGAATGAGAAATATCAATCATCAGCACAGTTGAAACCTGGGTTTTATGCTCTTCTTCTCTGACGTTAAGATCATCTTCAGTCAACATAAAATTATCAATCCCATGATTGATCTGGGCATTGCGAAAAGACTCTGTAAAAGCGATATTTTCTACAGAGTCGCCAAATTCAAACTTCTTCAACTCACTCAGCGGCTCGTCGCCCACTCCGGAATAAGGGCTGCGGTGATTTCCTCTTCCAGAGCGTTTGAGCTTACCAAAAATTTCTTCCAGCGCCCGCTGGCGAATGCTCTGTTCTGATTTGGCCGTAATAACCAGATTCCCTCCAGAGCCGTCAGGGTCATCGTCCTGAATGTATCCATTCCGCTTCAAATCCTCGATAAAATCGCCCATTCCATACTCATCATTCGTAAGGCCATATTCACGATCAAGCTGATTCATCCAGCTCAACGCCTCATCTACATCCCCTGAAGTATAAGTCAGAAGGTCAAGAAATATTTTTAATAACCGCTCAAAAGGATCTCCGTCTTTGTCGGAGGGTATATATTTGGTAAATCTAAATCCGGACATAGTATAGGTTTTTGGTGATTGGTCTTAGCCAATATATGTGTTTAGTGCT
>JAGQVA010000796.1 GCA_020438265.1 Bacteroidota bacterium | reverse complement strand
TGGATTGCCAATAAGGTACAAACTTCCCATAGTATCCGGGTCAGAGAGACCATTAATATTAGTCAGGGAGGCATTATTATACATATGTAGTGATATGTTTTTCTCTGGTTCAAGCCCTGACAACCCGTCAATATTAGTCAGCAAAGCATTGTTTCTGAAATCCAACAGACCTCCGTAAGACAGTGAATCACCTATCGAATGAAGACCAGAAAGGCCATCAATATTGGTCAGGGACGGGTTATCCCGGAATGATATATTCCTTCCTATTGATGCAAGGTCAGAAAGGCCAGCAATACTGGTCAGTAATGGATTATTTTGAATGCGTAAATGCCCACCTACTGACACAAGGCCGGCAAGACTATCCAGGTTGGTGATGTCTGGTCCCTCAATGGTAAGATTTCCCATTACATACGTACAGGAAAATGCATCTACTTCTGCCTGGGTGGTGAAAGTACCTCCTGTTATACAAGGACATTCATTTTCAGGAAGACAAGGCGCTCCCAGAGAATTTGAAGCATTACTGGATAAGGTCATAGAGCCTGTAAATCCTTTGGCAATGACATTATTCAGAGCACAAAGTTTTGTTAATGAAGTGTTGCCATTGATATAAATATCCCCTCCAACATGACAAAGAGATGCAAGGCCATCAAGATTTGTTAATACAGGATTATACCAAATATCCAGGTTACCGCCAACAGAAGACAGGTTTGAAAGGCTATTGATATGGGGTAAGAGGTCGTTGTAGGCAATCGCCAGCCGTCCTCCTACGGAGTTAAGAGCTGACAAACTATCGATATTGGTCAGGGCATCGTTATTCCAGATATACATTCGTCCTCCTACTGAAGTCAGGGATGCCAAACCATCCAGGTCAGTCAGGGCGTCGTTTTGGGAGATAATTAACCCTTCTCCTACCAAAGTCACAGCTGACAAACCATTGATATTGGTTAGCGCATCATTATCAAAAATCTGCAGAGTCTTTCCTACAGATGTAAGCGCAGTAAGGCCGTCAACGTTGGTCAACGCGTCGTTGTATCCAAAATACAATCCTTCTCCTAATGAAGTAAGGCTAGTGAAGCTGTTGACGTTAACCAATGCGTCATTATTATAAAAGTTCAGTTCTCCTCCCATAGAGGTGAGAGATGAAAAACTATTGATATTGGTCAATGCGGAGTTATTACTAAAACTCAGATAGCCCCCTATTGAGGTGAGAGCAGACAGACCGTTAACACTTGTCAAAACAGGGTTATAACCAATATAAATGCCTCCTCCCAATGAAGGAAGAGATGTCAACCCATCGATATTAGTCAACGCAGCGTTTTTATGAATTTCCAGGTTTTCCTCTAATGAAGTGAGAGCTGTCAGACCATTGATTGTCGTTAATGTAGCGTTTTCAAAAATTCTTAGTTTATATCCTACTGAATTAAGTGCTGAAAAACCGTCAATATGAGCCAACATATCGTTTCGATAAATATCCAGAGTATTACCCACTGAAGTAAGAGCTCCCATACCATCGAGATTAGCCAGCGCAGGATTGTCTCCAATACTTACATATTCACCTACTGAAGTAAGACTAGTTAAACCATTGATGTGGGTCAACGCATTATTTTCCCAAATTCCGAGATATCCGCCTATTGAGTTAAGTGCCGTCAGACCATTGATATTTGTCAGGATATCATTATGATAGATCCTTAATTTTCCCGCCACAGAAGTGAGATTTGTCATACCATTGATCGTGGTCAACATATCGTTTTGGTAAATGTCCACTGCGCCTCCCACTGAAGTAAGAGCCCCCAGACCATCGAGATTGGTCAGTGCAGCGTTTTCTCCAATACTGATGTATTCCCCTACCGAAACAAGATTAGCCAGGCCATTGATATGGGGCAAAACATCATTTTTCTGTATACTCAGATCTTCTCCTACTGAGGTGATTGCTGCCAGGCCATCGAGATTTGTCAGCGCATCATTATTATAAATTCTAAGGTCTTCTCCTACAAAAGTAACTGAAGCCAATCCATCCACATCAGTCAAGGCAGGATTGTTCCCAATACGCAAATATCCCCCCACTGAAGGAAGAGATGACAAAGCGTCGATATTGGTCAGTGCTGCATTTCCCCAAATAAACAAAAGCCCCCCCAGCGAGGTAAGAGAAGAAAGGCCATCAAGGTCAGTAAGTAATGCGTCATAGGATATATCCAGGCGTCCTCCAATCGTAGTAAGAGAGGCAAGACCATCGATATTCGTGAGTAGCGGATGATTTCTTATCCAGAGTTCTGTTCCCACCGAGGTAAGAGCAGAAAGACCATCAAGATTGATCAATGAAGGATTATTGGAAATTTCCAGATGTGTCCCCACTGATCCAAGTGCGGTAAGGCCATTAACGTTGGGTAGCACAGCGTTTTGGACAATTGCCAGGTGTGCTCCTACCGATGTCAGATCACTCAGCCCATTGATGTTAGTAAGTGCACTGGTATACCAAATTCTTAACGCCCCTCCCACCGAGGTCAATCCAGACAAGGCGTCAAGGTTGGAAATACCTCCACCAGTAATGGTAAGGCTACCTGTAACTTTGGTATAGCTAAACGCATCCACCTGCGCTTGCGTCGACAAAGTTATATCCCCATTATAAACCTGAGCTTCCATTCTGAAGGGTTGCAGAATGAAGACAGTCAAAAGAAGAGAAAATACAAAAGGCAAAAGGGATATTGTTTTGAGGGTAATTTTCTTTTTCATGACAGCATTTTTTAACATTTGGATCTATAACCACTTGTTTCCAGCTGATAAAGCCAGGTGATTATTCCTGATATATTAATTATTCCAATGCTCATTTTTTATGAGAAATGGTATGAAGGAGAATGATTCTCATCACTATCGTAAAAGCTCAAAAAAGATCAGGTGCCTTTTTTAGAAGAGGCACCTGATCTTTACAAATCGTTATTCCTTTACTACTTTTTCTGACCTGATCATCTCTCCATTCCGCACCCTTACGATATACATTCCTGCTGGTAGATTGAGCAGTTTTATTGTCTCAGTGT
>JAGQVA010000795.1 GCA_020438265.1 Bacteroidota bacterium | reverse complement strand
AGGTTGAAACCAACCTTTTTTTTTTTTTTTTAAATAGTGGATGTAGCAGCGATAGCAGCGAAAGCGGTTGTAGTGGCTGCGGAGGCTGTGGAGGATGTGGTGGTTGTGGGGGATAAGATAATTTAAGATGCAGAACTTATTTCACCAACCATACAAACCCATCTGGGCGACTATCCCATTCATTTTCCTATTTGCAATCATTGGTTGGAATTATTCCATAGACATTCCCTTACATGATACTTACTACATCATCACTGTTGTACAAATCTCCGCTGTGATATCCGTTATTCTATTCATTATCGGAATCATTGACTGGTTTTTCAGAGAGCGAAAATTGATCACCTGGATGACAGCTTTTCATGTCTCTTCTACCATCGCTTTATGTATTTTGGTGATGATTATTAATACAACACTTCTGTACTTCCCACAAATAAACAGCAGAATTTGGTATGCAATAAAACAGATACTAAACTTTCTGGTTCTTGCCGCCATGCTGGGTCAGATTCTTTTTATTGTGAATCTGGTTTTAGGATTGGTAAGGAAGAAGTAAACGAAGCTCCTGAATCAGAAGTAAAAAGAATAAATAATCGCATTCCATGAAACAAGTCTTTACCAAAACAATTCTCCTGGCTATCCTTATCACATCTTTCTATTCCTGCCAAAACAGATGTACCTGTCAGTTTGAGCCAAAAACGATCCTAGCTAATGATTTATCTATAAATACTCTTTCAGTAGAAGAAAGCCTTTGGGATAATTACCAAATCCCGAAGTTGGCGCCAGACTCATATCGGCTTACTATTGTTCCCTCCTATAAATGTCAAAAGCGCGTTTTTAGCTTAATCAATCATCCAGACTCTATTTACATAGAAACATATATCCTGGGGGACTCAACTCATTCAGAATTGATTAAACCAGATTTGGTCATGATCAATAAATTTCAAAAAGCCATAAATGAAAGTTGTTTTTGGATCATGGAATCAGAGCCAGAACCAGTCCTGGATGGGACCACCTATTTATTGGAAGGGCGGCTATCAGAAGAAAATAGCTGCTCAAAACGCGTTTATCATTTTGTAGGAAGAAAGCAAGGTGATTCAACCTTTTGGGCCCTTTGCGATCAATTCCTAAAAATGGCTAATACGAGTTTAGCAGAACAAAACGCTATAAACCATCTTTGCTGGACGAAATAAAGCCATAAATAAAATTCTATCTTTTTAGGTAAATTAGCTCAGATTTCATACTCCTGATTTCCGAATCCATACATAATGAAAAACCTTATCCTCATATTCTCTTTAATAAGCATCCTTTTCGCCTGCAAACCGCAAGAAAATACAAGTTCCATCCACCCGGTAAACTGGAAAAAGAGAATCGTGCCCTATTCATTGTCAGATTCCTTAACTCAGGGAACTACCTACCTTTCCGTCTATTCTCAAATCTATAGTCAGGGCGAACACAGAACCTTTAATCTGACTGTTACTGTCAGCATGAGAAACACCAGTAGGCAGGATACCCTTTACATCGATAAGGCAGAATATTTCGATACACATGGTAATTCAATCCGTACCTATTTCGATCAAACCATTTTCATTGCGCCTATGGAAACAGTGGAAATTATTATTGATGAGACTGACCAGATAGGTGGAACCGGAGCCAATTTTATCTTTGACTGGCAAATCAAACCCAATACAAATGAGCCCTTATTTGAAGGAGTAATGATTTCAACTTACGGGCAGCAAGGTTTATCCTTTACCACTCAGGGCAAAAGAATCAATTAATATGATCCAGGCAATTATCACCAAAATTCTTTTCCTTATTGCTGTTATTGACCCGTTGGGTTCAGTACCAGTTTATCTGGAGGCAACCAAACAGTTTGATGAAAAACACAAAAAGAAAATTGCTATCAGAGCCTCATTTGTCGCCTTTGGCATCCTCTTATTCTTTATTCTCGTCGGGCAGATTATCCTTGAAGGAATGGAAGTTTCCCTGGATGCTTTTCAAATTTCAGGAGGAGTAATTCTTTTTCTGTTTGCTCTGACCATGATCTTTGGAGAGGGAAAACCCGAATCTGAAAAACACCTGATCAAAGACTATAAACATGTAACGATTTTTCCGGTAGCTATTCCGTCAATTGCTTCACCCGGAGCAATTATGGCCGTTGTATTAATGACAGACAATCATTTATATAGCATTAACGAACAAGCCATTACGACATTTTTGGTACTCATTGTCATTGGTCTCACGATGAGTTTATTACTCGCAGCCAATATTGTTCAGAAAAGAATTGGCGAATATGGAATTACCGTAATCAGTAAAATTATGGGCCTTATTCTGGCTTCTTATGCTGTTCAGAGTATTCTCAGTGGATTAAAAGCATTTTTCAATTTAGGTTAATTTTTTATTTATGATCCCTGCTGACTTAATCCTCAAAACATCCGACTATCTTCTGCGCATCTCTAATGAATCAGATGCCGACTTTGTCTTTTCCGCTTCACGATATCCGGGTTTTAATGATGGCATGCAATGGGACCCACCGGAGCATAAAGATACCATTATAGAATCCCTAAAACGGTCTCTCAAGAAATGGCAGGAAGGTGAGGGGTATAGTTTTACCATCGTTTCACGTGATGAAGAAGCCCAGCGACTTGGCAGAATTTCCATCCGTCCAGGCGAAGGAACAGATGTATGGGATATTGGTTACTGGACCCATCCAGCTCTGCAAAAAAAAGGAATTATGACCGAGGCTGTGGGGGCAATTTTGGAATTTGGGTTTACTCAGCTTCAGGCGACCAAAATTACTGCTTGTACTGCGACATGGAATAAAGGCAGTGAAAAGGTTTTACTCAGCCATGGATTTATATTCGTGCGCTTTATCGAACAGGGATTTCAGAAAAAAGGAGAATGGGTGAGTGAGAATGAGTACGAACTAAATATGGAAGATTGGAATCCTAATTTTTCTTCTTGAATAAAGATGAAAAATTAGGATCGTTCCCGTCTCTTCCACAAAAAATCCAAAAACACAGAAACCAATATCAGTACCGCCCCAAAAT
>JAGQVA010000794.1 GCA_020438265.1 Bacteroidota bacterium | reverse complement strand
CTCCATTATAAAGCCAAAAAGAAAAGAGGAAAACTTACCTTTTCCTATCGGTGGGAAGCAGATGAACCCAATTTTAATCTTCCGATACACATTTCTATCCGCGATGATTGGGAGCAGATCATTCCGACCGGAAGCTGGAAATCAATTGTTAAAAAGGGTATAAAGGAAAATCAGATCAGAATTGAATCGGACGGGCTTTTTACTGTGGAAAGAGATTGATGAGAACAGAGTATATAAGCGTAATATGGCACATTTTGGTTTAAATAATTCATTTTCGAGCAGAGCTTGTTCAATAACTCAATGTCACCCTGAGCTTGTCGAAGGGCCTAAGTATACGCGAGCTTATTTCAACCACATACGAGTCAATAGACCCTTCGTCAAGCTCAGGGTGACATCTGACTTTTGTATGCGCTACACGCAGGTAATAGTTTTCTATAACTACCATTTTAATAATACTTATCCCTACTATGAATAAATTCTCAATCATACTCATAATCACAAGCATTGCTCTCATGGGCTGCCCCGGCACGACCATGGAAACTACAGAGTCCCCTTCTTATTCAGCCCAAAAAGAGCTAATCCCCAACGATCATACCTACGAAGCTTCCATTCAGTCTGTCCAGCTCTATCAGGCAGGTGTAGAGGAGAGTTATCCCGTACTTTTTCTCAATACAACTTCACCTCTGACGCTTGAATTTGATGAATTGATTCCTGAGAATCAGCGGGAATCTGATTTTACTGTCGAATTTGTCAACTGCGACGCCGACTGGAATCCGACCAATGTGTTACCTATAGAATTTTTTGAAGGATTTGCTCAACAACGAATTGAAAATTTTGAACGCTCTTCCTTCACCAAAGTTCCTTATGTACATTACCGTTATCAATTTCCCCGCGAGAATGAATTTTTCAAAATCAGCGGCAATTACCTCCTGATTGCTTATCGGAATAATAACCGCAATGATCTCATATTATCCAGACGTTTTATCGTAGTGGAGCGAAAACTGGGAATTACTCCCAAATATCTGCTAAATGATCGGGTAGAGAGAATCAGGATGTCTGAATTTAGTTTTGACCTTTCTATAGGAGGAATGAACATCTACAATCCGGCGAATGATTTGTATATCAAAGTATTGCAAAACTTCCGCTGGGACAATTATATGGTTCTGAGAGAACCCCGTTTTGCCAGAGACAAACAATTTGAATATTATATTGATTTGGCCAAAGGTTTTCGCGGGGGAAATGAATACCGCAGACTGGACATTCGCAGTACGCGTTTTTATGCAGAAGGAATTCAGGATGTTGAAGAAAAAGAAGACATCTATGAGATTTTTCTGTACAAAGATGATATTCGAAGGCAAAATATCTACCTCCCAAGACGGGACCGTAACGGGAGCTATCGAATCGGTGTTCAGGAATGGCCCAATGCTGATTTAAACGCTGATTATGTCAGCACCAACTTTTTCCTGGACAGTCCGGAGCCTATCCCCGACGGTGAAGTATATGTCTTCGGTCGGTTTAGCGACTGGCAACTCCGCAGCAAAAACAAAATGACCTATAACGATGATTTGAGGCGTTATGAAGGAACTGTCATTCTTAAGCAGGGAGTTTATGATTATGCCTATGGGGTAGAAAAAAATGGAGATTTTCTGGTGGACGAATCTGTCTTTGAAGGGCCTCATTTTGAGTCAGAGAATTTCTACACCATTTTGGTATATTATCGTGCTCCGGGAGATCGTACGGATCGGTTGGTGGGATATCAACCAGTGAATTATTATGAATAGAAAAAAGCTGGAAAGTCTTTGAAGACTTTCCAGCTTTTTTCTGGCATTTTTTATTATCTATTCGTCCGAAATCAATTCGGAACTACCAAATTTCTTTTTGAATGCGGATTCAGCATCGTATCAGTAATCATCCCCACAGCTGAATCAAACATTTCTGCAGGCGTATAAGCTATCTGCTCACCTCCCGCAGGTGCAGGCGTCTCTGTCAGGATAAATAGCGTAACTGCTATCAGGACCAGAGAGACAAGGAGTGTTGCGATATATTTAAGCTTTTTCATGCAGAAGGGCTGAACCCGGTTTTATTTGTTGTTGTTCGTGTTTGGTAAGATAAAGGTATATAGTCATCCCGAGAAAAGATACTCAAAATGAGTGAACGTGCATATATTCAGGATGAACGTGAAGATTTAACGTGTCAAGCTGTTTTTGACGATACGCGAACCGTACCGAAAAATGGTATTATTTGGAGAAGGGGTTTTATTTGAATTTGGGAATTATATTTGGAGGGCTGACCTTCCTATTGTACATGACTTATCGAGATTTTTTGTGAATGGTTTATTTATTTTACCACATAGCCAGATAGTAAACGTAGAAGGAACACATAGTCTTATTAGAGTTTAGCGCTTTCTATTTCTTCTATATTTTCTTTTTCTAAATATATGCTACTGTGGCTATGTGGTAAAAAATCAACGATCCGTCACCCGATACACAAACTTCAACCCCGACCAGTTCTCATCCACAGCACAAACCTTAATATCAACCAGACCAATATTTAATCCATATTCTCTGACGATTTCGCGGTCGAGGTCTGTAGTAATTTTGGAAGATTTTTTGGGCCAGGAAAGCCATAACATACCGTTTTTCCCCAGTTGGGATTTACAATTCCCCAGGTTTTGTTCCAGGGTGGAAAGGTCCTGACAGAAAAGATGAATAAAATCTGCCTTACTTTCGCCATCATATACAAAGCTGGTATCTTCAGGTAATGGCCCGATTAAGGATTCATAATGATTAGGTACATTCTCCCAAATCATTTTCATACCTGGTTTTATACCCAACTTTTTTTGTAAAGGAGTGCCTGAGTAGCCCGCCATAAGATTAAGGTTAAAAAAGCTATTAGCTGTTTGCCTTTAGCCATTAGCTTCATCAATAGCCAATAGCCAAATATAATTATAAAAAACCTAATACTTCAGCAATAATAACTGACGATGGTTGGTGGGAATATTATTGTCAATTTTATACATATAAACCCCATGGGCTTTGGGAGAAGCTG
>JAGQVA010000793.1 GCA_020438265.1 Bacteroidota bacterium | reverse complement strand
TTCCCTTTTTTTTTATTATGGAGATACAACCTATGAACAGGTATATGAAGCTCACGGCCAGGAATATCGCAATGTCATCACCTCAT
The DNA here is from genome assembly GCA_020438265.1 of Bacteroidota bacterium. Lineage (GTDB taxonomy): Bacteria > Bacteroidota > Bacteroidia > J057 > J057 > JAGQVA01. Next base: position 2,971 of record JAGQVA010000793.1, on the reverse strand, counting down.
TTGGCACTGAAAATAAAAAGCGAATTATAGTCGGAGCCCATTACGATGTTTGCGGCGACCAGGAAGGCGCTGATGATAATGCCAGTGGGGTAGTGGCTTTGCTGGAACTGGCCAGAATGCTCAAAGGTCAATCGCTCAATTATCGCATTGATCTGGTGGCGTATTCGCTGGAAGAGCCGCCTTTCTTCCGGTCGGAATACATGGGGAGTTATATTCACGCTCAGTCTTTAGCCGAGATCAAAGAAGATATTTTTGGAATGATCTCCGTGGAAATGATCGGATATTTTAAAGACGAAAAAAAATCCCAATCTTATCCTCTTGGTCTGCTTTCCCTTTTTTATGGAAACAAGGGCGATTACATTACGCTTGTCAAAAAATTTGGTGCCGGAAAATTTGCCAGAACCTTTACACGACGATACAAAGCAACCAGAGCGATAAAAACGAAAAAGTTTACCGGCCCGGCTGCTTTGCCCGGGATTGATTTTTCTGATCACCTCAATTATTGGAAACTGGGAATCAGTGCTTTAATGATCACAGATACTTCTTTCTACCGAAATTCCAATTATCATGAACCGACTGACACGGTTGAGACGCTTGACATAGGTAGAATGGCAAAAGTGATTGATGGATTGTTTCAGGTTTTGGTAGATATATAGCTATTATTCCTGCTTTAATAATTTTTCCTGAATCAGAGATTTAAAATCAGACATGATATCCTGATTGCTACTCAGAAACATTTCAAAAGAATCAGGCTGAGATTTTTCTATCAGTTCATGAATCACCTCCATTGCCGCGATTGTGAGCTGATGATCATATTTATCCCCTTTATCGTGAACCTGATCAAACTTCAGAATCTGTTTGCATACATTCTCAATTGCCTGCTCTTTGGGATATTTTTTCAAATGAATAAATCCCAGCCGGATATGTGCTTCGTGATTAAAAAGTTTGGGTGGAAAGGTACAGTTTGCAAACAGTTGTTCAAACTCCTCATCCGTAAATTGCTGGTGTGAATCTGCCATGTTGAGAATTGGGTTATATGTTTTTGAATTAAAGTGAATACCCTTTAACGGCACTTTTATGAAATGGTGACATAAACGAAAAGGAAACCGGAATCGGGGACTCTGGTAACCTTAAGCTAATTCATTACACCATTTTCTTCTTGAGATAAATCTCCCTCACCATTGAGATAAATCATTGAAATTTACCAGGATAAAGATGATTTTTTCAAGTTGAAATTAATTTAAATAAACTTAAATCATCTGTTATGCAATTTCAGGAAGAACTTATCGAAAGAGGCAAATCCACCATTCAAAAGTGGCGTGCCATCCTGGATGAACTGGAAGTCCAGTTAGCTCTGGGGAAAGCCGAAGCGAAAGAAACCTTGCAAAAGGAAAAAGAAACACTCTCTCGTTATATCAGCGATCAAAAAGCTCAGCTGGTAGCTACCGAGGTGAAAGAAATTAAAAAGAAAAAGAACTGGAAAGAAGAATTCGAAAACCTGTATATGCTTTTGAATTCTGAATGGGGTACCACCAAAACCAGTTTTAAAAAGAAAAAAGAAGCCTTATTGCATAGCCTGCATCAGACTGAGCTTGACCTGAAAGAACATCTTTCAGAAGTAAAATCGATGATTGGCAGCGATATGGGCGAATTAAAAGAAGCCATGGATACTTATCGTATCAAATTGGCTCTGAGCACAGAGAAGGAAGTTGAGACCCTCGAAGACGAAAAAGACTGGTTACAGGAAGTATTGGAAAGAGTGATTAATCGGCTGAATAAGCAGATTTATCCCGAAAGCAAAAAAATCGATTATGTACTCGAAGAAATTTCTGAGTCATTTGAACATCTAAAACGAGCCTTTACAGAGATTCTTAATTAGTGTCTGGTAACATTCATACTGCTTCCGGTATCCGGTCTGGATATTTCTTCAGATACCGTAAGGTGCTGAAAGTCCTGTTGAAATATGGCTTTGAAGACATTGTGGCTCACATGCCTTTTGCTTCCTGGGTAAAAGGAGCCAGGTTTTTGGTTCCAAAACGCAATGGAAAAAGTGTCCTCAGTTTTTCGCGCTACGAACGTATCAGAATGGTGTGCGAAGAACTGGGGACAACCTTTATTAAGCTGGCCCAGCTGGCTTCCAACCGCCCGGACGTCCTTCCCCAGGAATTGCTCAACCAATTACAAAAGTTCCACGATCAGGCGCTGGGAGTTCCGCAGGAAATCATTAAGAAAACCCTGGAGGAGGAATATCAACGACCTCTGGAAGACTTTTTTGAGTATGTGGACTTTGAGCCATTGGCTTCAGCATCGATTGCCCAGGTCCATCGTGCCAGAACCATCGGAGGGCGAGAAGTCGTCCTGAAAGTTCAGCGTCCCAATTTGGACAAACTCGTCAAGGCTGATATTTCGATTATGAAAACCCTGGCGGGTGTGCTGGAAAGCCATATCTCCAACCTGGGAGCATTTCAGCCCATGGAACTGGTTCTTATGTTTGAGGAAAGCATCCTCAAAGAGCTTCATTTTAAGGAAGAAGCCAATAATATTCGTCGTTTTCAAGCCAATTTTCAGGGAAATGAGAATATCTATGTGCCTGATGTTTTCCCCGAATATTCTACTGATAAAATTCTTTGTCTGGAATATATTGAGGGAATAAAAGCCACTGACCTTGAGGCTATTCACAAAGCAGAACTCGATCCGAAAGTGCTGGTTTTAAGAGGAATTGGTCTATATTTTGAACAGGTTTTTGATTATGGTTTTTTCCATGCGGACCCTCATCCCGGGAATATTTTTGTGTTAAAAGACGGGAGAATTTGTTTTATCGATTTTGGGATGATGGGCAGTATTAGTGAAGAAGATAAAGAAACCCTGGCCGTTTTAATGCTGGCTATTGCTGAAAGGGATGCAAAAGGACTCCGAAAAATTTTAATGAGTGAGTTTACCAAAGGAGATATGCCTCCGGACGAGAAAGCAC
>JAGQVA010000792.1 GCA_020438265.1 Bacteroidota bacterium | reverse complement strand
TTTTGAACTTATTACCTGTTACTTTTTTCCCTTAACTTTCGTTAAAAGTCAAAAGCCTTGGCTCTGTTTGCTAGTTTCAGTATGTCAATTAACTCTTGTTGTTTTCCGTGTGCAATCAAGCTTTTTTCACCTGACCTTTTCTTTTCAGAAAAGTTTGACAAAGGTCTGACTTTTTTTCCTAACTGCCAAATCTTTTTTTCATCTTTTTTAAAAAAAATTTTCGACATCCCCCGCTTTCCGTTCACACAATATCCAGAACCTTTCAGCCCCTTTTTTGTGCAACTCGCCCATCTTTCTCAGCCTTCGTTCAGTCTTTTTAAATAACTTGCCCATCTTTGTTTTTCAATGGGATGACAAAGGTAGAAAGAATATTTTCACTGTGCAATACCTCGTCAAAAAAAAGTGAATATTTTTTTATCAATGCTCCATCACATACTTAGTTTTAGGCTCTGTGTAGCCTAAAAGCGTGATTTTTTCCCTTCCATGTGAGATTTCTTTCGTCATATTTCTCGTATCAACAATATGTGCACTATGCTTAACGATAAAATCCAAATCAAAATCGTCATGGTCAGTCACTAGTATTACACAATTATAAGATGCGAGTTTCTCTTCGTTTAGATCCACAGAATAGAAAGTCCGGTTCACAGCCTGATACTCAGGTGCCCAGGGGTCTGAATAATCCACATTCTCTATCCCTTCCTCAAACAGGCGCAACATAATCGCTTCAGCCGGGGAATGCCTCAGATCTCTTACATTTTTCTTGAATGAAACTCCCATGATTAAAATCCTTGCATCCCGAAGCGCAACAGGTTGCTTCGCTACTTCACGAATCACATGATTGACAACATGGTAAGGCATTGATTCATTTACATTGGCAGCAAGCGTAATAAATTTTGTTTCAAAGTCATATTCCCTTGCAAGCCAGGAGAGATAATAAGGATCAATGGGAATACAATGTCCTCCCACTCCGGGACCAGGTGTAAATTTCATAAATCCAAAGGGTTTGGTACTAGCTGCCTCAACCACTTCCCACACGTTTATTCCTCCCATTCTCTCACAAAGAATAGCCAGCTCATTCACCAGGGCAATGTTTACACTCCTAAAGATATTCTCCAGCAGTTTTTCCAGTTCCGCAATCTTGGGATTGCTAACCATATAAACCTTTTCAATAATCTGGTTATTAGCATAAGAAGCCAGGATGGTGGACGTTTCGTTTATCCCCCCGGCTACGATAGGTGTATTGCCTGTATGAAATACCTTATTCCCGGGATCGACCCTTTCCGGACTAAAAGCTATATAATAGTCTTCACCTGTCCTTAGGCCCGATTTTTCTAAAACAGGAATTAAATATGATTCTGTCGTGCCAGGGAAAGTCGTACTCTTTAAGATAATCAACTGTCCGGGGGAAAGGAATTCGCTAATTCTTTCTCCAGCATTAATAATATAAGATATATCCGGATCCTTATTGGCATTAAAAGGAGTAGGCACAGCGATAAAGATGATATCGGCCTCTGTGAGGGCCTGATAGTCTGTTGAAGCCTTTAACAACCCATCAGAAACAGCCTGGGCTACTTCCTCGTCTTTCAGGTCTTCAATAAAGTTAATTCCATTATTCAAAGAATTAACCTTTTCTTCCACAACATCTACTCCGATACAGGAATAACCTTTTTTACAATATTCCAATGCAATAGGCATCCCTACATATCCAAGTCCAACGACTCCGATGATCGCCTCTTTATTTTTTATTCGATGTGCTAAATCTGCGGCTTTTCCATTCAGTTGGCCGACAACTTCTTCGCTAAATAGCTTCATGTTTTAAAGGAATTAGTATTAGGTTAGTCAATTTAAACTCACTAAATAATTTAGTTCGCTAAATAACAAGATCTTTCTATAAATTTTTCGAAAAATGCGATTAAAACTTAACACTCAACATGGTGATATCATCTTCTGTACCAGCATTATTGGCAAAGATCAGCAGTTTTTCATAGATATGAGAAATAATTTGGCGGGATGAGAGATATTTATAGTCCACCAGTTCCTGCACCACTCTTTCACTTCCAAACATTTGTCCCCCAGGCTCATGCTGTTCGACGACCCCATCAGTGAAGGTAAACAGCAGATCTCCTTCTTCAAATGGGAAACTTTCTTCCTCGATAGTTAAAGCAGGCATAATTCCTAATAACATACACCCCTCACTGAGTCTCACAGGTCCATTCTGGTTAATAAATACTGGATAGTTATGACCGGCATTTATATAGGTAACCTCTTTTTTCTTTGTATCGATTTTGGCAAGAAATAATGTAACGAATTTTTCCCCGGTAGTAATTTCAAAGAGAATTCGATTTAAATCTCCTATAATTTCTTTCAGGTCATTATACTGCGCGCACAAAGCTCTCAGATTGGCCTGAAGATTAGACATCAACAAAGCTGCACCAATTCCTTTTCCGGAAACATCAGCGATACACAAAAAAGTGGTCCCTTTTTCCTTTTTTATAACATCGTAAAAATCTCCACCAATTCCATGATGGGCCAAATTCATCCCAAAAACATCAATTTCCCTGAACTTGGAAAAATCAGAAATGAGCAATTGTTTCTGTATTGTTTCTGCTACTTCCAACTCTTTCCGCAGGAATTCCTGTGCTACTTTTTCTTTAAATAATTGCTTATTGGTAATGGCTACGGAGAGAATATTGCCAATGGTTTCGATAAAGATGAGATCATTCTGAGCCTCTATATCAGAGTCTGCGAAATCTGCGATTAAAAAATATACTTTTGCCGAACCAGGATTGACTACCGGAACAATGTATTCAATTTCTTTCTCAAACAGGAAAGGAAAAGATTCATCCACTTTGGTAATCTTTTCAACCTGAATCATTTCCGAAAACATGACATCAGATACCAATTCAAATCCCAGTAAAAATCCCTCAAACCAATCTCCTTCCGATTCACAATACAAAGCCATTTTTTTTACTCCCAGCTGGGCACGCAAAACGTTTGACACAATTTTACAACTGCGAGCCAGATTCAACTCATTATGATTAATCGTCCGGATGACATC
>JAGQVA010000791.1 GCA_020438265.1 Bacteroidota bacterium | reverse complement strand
AACTGTCTCCCCGGAAATGGTCAGGCAAAATATAGATAAGGTAGGGATATTACCTGATGACCCGGAAAATAAATTATCCTTTGCTGAAATTACCGGAGCAAAATATGTCATTACTGGTTCATATTTTCTTCAGGAAGATTCTATCATTATCAATACTCGCCTTAGCTCAACTGAAACAGGAGACGAATTGAAGAATTTCCCCCAGTTAAAAGGGCATAGAGATCAAAAAGAACAATTAATAGAGGATGCAAGACAATATCTTCTTGGGTACTGGGTGCTAAGAAAAAATCTAAAATTACCCAATATAAACCCTCCTAAATATGATGCATATCAGCATTTTTTAAATTGCACACCCAATTCTGTTAGTTGTTATGAAGAAGTCCTGAAAATCGATCCTGATTTTTTGTATGCGAGGATTAACTTAATGCTGGCCAGTACGGGGGCTGACAACCCGGCTTATTTTTCTAATAAAGCTTTTATTGAAGAGAGGTGGGATCAATGTACAAAATTTGAAAAAGCCTGGTTTAACATCGCTGTCTCCGCATATGAGAATGACTACCAGGTCATGCTAAAAGCACAGGAAGAAGTTTATCATATCCATCCAAATGAATATATCACACTTCATCAGACTGCTTTTGTTTCTCTTTGTCCCAACAATATGCCTTTCAAAGCGATTGATCTGTTTGAGCGCCTTTTCAGGGAAAAAGAAATGTTCGAAGAACAAATATTAGAGTGGAGTTATTATCATTATCTGGAAGCTCTTAATCGGGTAAAGGCCCACAAAAAGGCAACTGATTTTTATCTGGGTTTAGAAGAGAAAACAAAAAGGGAAGCCGGTCCCTTAACGAGGCAATATGCTGTTCAGGCTTTTATAAACCAAAATCGTATTGAAGAGGCGCAAAAACTTATTGAAGAGATGGAAGGCGATCATACTGATTATATAATGGCTGCATTTAGTTACAAATATATTTTCCCTGATTCAGCACATAATCCCTTTTTTAAGAAATTACAAACACATATTGACTTATTCGAGGACATTCGCCGGGATTATGTAAGCTGGTATACCACGAGTCAGTTTTTTTGCTGGGAATCTAAAGGAATGGCTTATTATATAATGGGGGAATGGGAAAAAGCAGAAGAATCACTGTTAAGCAGAACAGACCTGGCGCAGGAAAATTTTACTGATCCTTACGATAGTTTTCCTGATCAGTATTATCGGGAAAAGCTTTGGCATACGGGCCTATTGGGATGTATTTATGCACAAACGGGGCAAGCAGATCAATCTGAAAAGCAGATAAAAGAGCTGGAAAGATTAGGAGAACTTTATCCGGAAACTCATGCCTTATTTCACCGGGGGGCAATTCCTTACCTCAAAGCCCGGATTTATGCTGTTTCAGGTGAAAAAGATTTAGCCGTAGAAATGTTAAAAACCTCCATTGAAGAAGGGCGGATTTTTATCCATTGGAATTTTACTTTTGACCTGGACTTTGTAAACTTAAAAGATTATCCGCCTTTTGAGGAATTGATAAAACCCAGAGGGTAATAACTCTATTTGGCTCCCCACACATACACCTCATTCCGCGCATAATTAATCGAAATCTTATATTGACTCAAAAATTCATACCCCAATAAACCGTCAATCTCTGTATCCAGTGTAATATTCAAACTCTTCATATTGGTAACCACACAATACATAGGCGCCAGCGGGAGTTCATTAACCCGAATTTGATCTAAAGTCCCGCTTTCAACCAAAGACTTCTGGCCACTAAATCCTGCAATATAACGAGGAGGTGTATGCTGAAAATATGCCCCAATGTTCTGAACAATCTCATCACGCAGGAGATTCAATGATGCTCCTGTATCAATCGCCAGCTTTAATTTTTGGCTGCCTAAATGGATAATCATATAAGGCAAATAGGCATTCTTTCTCAGCGGAATCGTGTCAATGACGGTCTGTTCCTTAAACAGAAGCGTTTTTCGATGGCCCTTGTTATCCAGATGAAATAAAGTGATCATTTGTTGTTTATAATCAAAAGCTACTTCATATTCTCTCAGCACCTCATAACCGACATATCCCAGAATTTCCATTCCAAGAATGGTCTCCACATCATGTAAATGAGTCAATAATGCATATTGCGATTTTTCCTGTCCTTTGATCCAGCCAAATCTTGTCGCAGTTTCTTTGATCTCTAATCCCGATCCGGAAAAATCACTCCCCCGAATAGATGAACTCCTTCCATGAGAAAAATACTTCGCATTTAGGGTTAGAGATTTTACGCCGGTATCGATGATGAAATTCCCTGTTTTCCCATTGACATAAGCCTGGACAATCATCAGTTTTTTAATCAGGCGGAAAGGAATGATATGTCTGTCGAAAGCGGTGGAGTTTGGGGTGAAATAATGATTTGTAGCTTTTATATTGAAACATAAAGCCAGCATAAGACATACCAACGCCAACTGCATTTTTGCATTTTGAAAACCCATAATTCTTTGTTTTTAGGTGAAGGAGGGCCATCTCAAAAGGCGATTTTCAAGAAAAAACACTGACATGGAGACACAGAAGGGATGGTAATCAATGATTTATCTCTGTGTCTTAGCGTCTTTGTGTTAAATATTTTGGCTCTTGAGACAACCACCTTACAAAGATCAAAGGGTTGTTACAGAATGGCTTTCACTATTGAGTCAAGGGTTTGTACTCAATGAAAAATCTTTGGATTATTGATTCATGGGTGAATAATGCAAACGCTAATTCCTGCTCTCGCTGGGTGAAATTCCAAATTCCTCGGAAAAAGATCGCGAAAAATAACTCAGATCCTTAAACCCCACTGCGTAAGCGACTTCAGAAATGTTCAACTGGGTACTTTTTAATAATTCCTGGGCTTTTTGCAATCGCAGGTTGCGAATATATACCGAGGGCGATTGCCCTGTCAGGGTTTTTACTTTTCGGTAAAATTGTGCCCGGCTTAGGCCCATTTCTTTACTGATTTCGGGCAAGTTAAACTCGCTATCTTCCCAGCGTTGGTTCAAGAGGTTTTTTAAATCATTGAGAAACGGGTCGT
>JAGQVA010000790.1 GCA_020438265.1 Bacteroidota bacterium | reverse complement strand
AAACGATGAAAATCATTCCATTTCCTACGCAGAACTGAAGAAAATCCGGGAATTCATTGAAAAGGAATTATGTATTCTTCCTCCCAAACAGCTAAAAGATGCTGATTGGGAAAAACAGAGGGATTATTTAACAAAAAAACTCAATCGCCCCATCCGAGTAGTAGGGGTAATTGCAACCGAAGGTAACACCGGCGGCGGCCCCTTCTGGGTAGAAGAAAAAGATGGAACCATCAGCTTGCAAGTTGTGGAAACGGCCCAAATAGACACCCATGATCCCAAACAAAAAGCGATTATGGAACAGTCGAGATTTGCTAATATTACCGATTTGGTTTGTGCAGTAAAGGATTTCCAGGGCAAACCCTTTGATCTTTTGCAGTTTCGCGACCCTGAAACAGGGTTTATTTCACAGAAATCGCAGTTTGGGCGGGATTTGAAGGCGCTGGAGCTGCCAGGGCTCTGGAATGGGTCTATGGCGGACTGGAATACGATTTTTGTTGAGGTGCCTGGGGAGACGTTTTGTCCGGTGAAAGTGGTGATGGATTTGTTGGGGGGTGGGCATACTGATTAAGCATCCCTAAACCAACAGTCAACCTCATCTACCTCCTCAATAATAGTCAGAAATCCATCATTGATTTGATTAACTTGTATCTGACCTTCCTCATCAGAAATTTTCCCCAGTTTTCTCCGAAGTTCTGTCAGGCGAAAGTTGAATAATAGGGTGTCGAGTTCCTCATAAACCCAGGAACCAGGTTTGGTACAAGATTTAAATCCGATAAATGCTTTATGGGTTCGGGCTTGAGAAATAAGCTCTTTTGTCTTGTTTTTCAGCTCTACCAAATTCTGATAATGGGGACTTTCCGGCAATGGATTGGGAGGAATACTTATATCGCCTGATTCTTTCCATTGATCGTAATTATGGATGAAAGCGTTCAACTGGTCTTCTCCAGGGGAAATGCCCAAACCCCACCAAGGATTATGAAAAATCCAAACCGGAGGAAGAACTGAAACGGGATTTTCATGAGGGTAAACCTTCCGTTTGACAACATCTATTACCCAGGGCATAACAATACGGTTGGTCTTAATTCCATGACTTATCTTACTCGCTTCAATGATTTTCTTCTTAAACCAATAAGACGAACCAGCTTCAAAAACGAAACAAATTACCCCATTAGGATTTAATATGCGATTAAGAGCAAGGTCTTTTTTAAAGTTTTGAAGCTTTTCAAAAAACTCATTGATAAAATGTAAAATCTCAGATTCATTCTTACCATCTGCTTTAACGATGGTAAAAAAATTAATAAATGAACCAGCCTCATTGATCCCTAAATAGTCAAACGATAATTCTGGAAAATCAGCAGTGAGATTTTCCCACTCCTTCAGCTTGTTCATACAGGAAATCAGATAATGAATCATTATATTTAAAAGGTCAATGCTCTTAATTTAAGAAGGAAATAAAATTTCACAAATCTATCTTCCCCCGCCGCTTCCACCACTCCCCCCAAACCACTGTAACCAATACCCCTCCCACAACAAATAATAACCAAAGATAAGTCCTCCCTGGTTTCCTTGCCGGCTCCGCATCTCCAATCAAAATATACCCGGCCCAGAAAAACGGATCATACTGATCCTCAATCAGTTTCAGCTTCGCCTGGCGCAGGGCTTCATCCTTGGAAAATCCCTGATCCAGAAACTCATAAAAGGTCTTCATCAAAATGGCGCTGGTCTGATCATCTACCTGCCAAAGAGTTGTAGCGATACTCTGCGCACCGGCGTAGGTAAAGGCTCTGGCCAGACTGGTAATCCCTTCTCCGCGATAGAGGGTTCCCAGGCCTGTTTCACAAGCGGATAATACGACCAGATCTGCGTTAAAATGGAGATTATAAAGGTCGGATACGTACAGCAATTGTTTTTGGGCAGTATCCCGGGGATCGGCAAAGGCGATGTAGGAATAGCGGGAGTCTTTATCATGGGTTTTGCCGTGACTGGCCAGGTGGATGATCGGAAAATCACTCATGTTCTCATAAAAGGCATTGAGTGTCGCTGATTCTCCCAAAAACATTTGTCCTCCAAAGGTTTCATGGATGGCTTTGGCTTCGTCCTGGTTGTATTGCAAAGGGGTGAAATAATTATTAGGGACTACTTCCCGATTGGAAGCAACTTCATCCTTTCGGGTAAAAGATGGAGCAAAAGCCAATACGCCTTCTTTTCCTGTAAAGCCCCTTTTTCGATCTTTGAGCTCTGACCATAAATTCACGGAATAGGAATAGGAAATGGAGTGATCACGAAGCAAATACGGCAAATTGGCCACGATTGCCTTGTCACTGGCGCTTTCTGAAAGCAATACTTCAAACGGTAAATATCCCAACGGCCCGTCAGGGATGATAACGAGTTTTTCAGAAAGGTTTCCTAACTGATTTTTTACAGGTGCAATCAGAGAAGCATATAAATCTGATGCGTTTTTCTGATATCTTCCCAGGTAAATCTGCATTTCCTTTTCGGTCGCATTAGGGTCAAAATACCACTGGTAAATCCCTTCTCTGACATCCTTGATTTGTGTAACCAGACGGGGATTGACGGCCTGTTTGATTGCGTGATAACCTTCCTGATAAATCACAAACATATACAGGTTGCTGTCTCCCACAAAATACTCCAACAGGGTAGTTTCATCGGGAACTTTCTTTTGAATTTCATCCAGACCTGAAACCTCATTATTATACTTTAATTGAAAATATTCCGGGTGATGAGTTTCAATGCTTTTTTTCAAGGAATCAAATGACTGTTTTAAGGCAAATTGTTTACTTTCCCATTCAGACACTTGTTTTTCTTCGACTTTGGTTTCTCCCTGTCTGGCGTCAAACAGTCTTTTATCCAGGTCATTTAATTCGCTTTGAATTTGTGCTTCCAAAACAAGCAATTCCGGATCAATTCCTGCGAATTGCTGAGCTTCGGATTCCCGCAGGGCTTCCATGAGCAAATTAGCTTTGCTACGCTCGGAAATGTAAAATGCTTCCCGAAGGTAGTTTTCATCTTCTGAGTGTTCATAAAGCGCCCAGGATGTCCTGATAG
>JAGQVA010000789.1 GCA_020438265.1 Bacteroidota bacterium | reverse complement strand
TAGGTAAAATCCAGTTTTTTGGCGATTCCAGCCATACGCTGATCCATTCTCCGGCAGATAATATTGGTAATGGCGGGGGAAGTTGGTGCTCCTTGAGGAAGGACCCTTTCTCCTTCGCTGATATAATAGATTTCTCCGTCTACCTCTACTTTTTCTTCGACAGGTTCAGTGCAGATCAATGCCAAAACGGTAGCATTCTGGTCGCTGAAACCCAGTTTTTTAAACATTCCCCAAACTCGTTTATAGCTAATGGTTGGGAAAAAGTCCTTGAGATCCATATTTACAATAAGATCCGCATTTACATGAGGGCTGGCATTGGTAACAATAGACCGCCCCGGAGCAAATCCATTGGCATATTGGCTGATCGGAACTTTTACAAGTAATTCATCCAGAATGGCTCTTTGAACTGTTTTGAGTCTTGGCATGGGAGCAGAAATCTGGCGATTTCCTCCATTCTTTTTAGGCAAAGCATATCTGATGTAATGACTGACCTTGGTTACCGGGCGGTAATAACTCAGATATCTGAGCTCTGAAACATTGGTTTTCAGGCATTTAGCTAATTCAAGTACATTCTGAATCTGAGGTAACTGATGTTTTTTAAGGAGGGCTAAATCGTTGGTTTTGTTTTTAAGTCCGGCACTATATTTATCTCCAAGATAAATAATGTCCTTTGCCTGTTTTTCTTTCCAGGCTTCTTTTTTGGTAAGCCTTTCTGCTTCTCTTTTTTCTTTATTGGCTTTTTGTTTTTCGCGGGATTTGTGCATCCTTTCTTTGCGATGCTTATTGAGCAGCGCTTCCCGGTCCTGATAAATCCTGGCTTTTTTGGAAAGGTCAGCAATTTCTCTGCTCAGTTCTCCCTGACGTTTGATGAGATTCTCTTCTACACGGGGTTTTCCTTCTTCATTTGGCCAAAAGCCAAGTCTTTTCATCTCTTTGAGAATAAACTCATCTTTGGAGGTTTGAGCAATCTCCCTGCGAATATTTTCCCGACGATTTTGATCTGAATTTGATGCCATTTTGAATAAAGTGGCAGAAAAGAAAAAAAATGGAAGAGGGTTACTTCGTACTTCCTTATTTCAGGAGAGTTCAACTCAAGCAAATGATACCCTATACGTTACTTCACTTCCTGGAAGTCACACCGGAAGTGACGTATAGGGTGTCTATTTGCAAAGTAAAGAACTGGCCTGTGACGCTGTCCAAACCAGCATGCGCGAATGGCGATCCACCATTCCAAATGCAAGATCTTTGCACCCTCTTTCCATTTATTTCAAATCTACGATTTTATGCTGGTTTTTTAGCCAGCGGTGATTATTTTTTATGTGAAAAACTGATCGACTCTGACAGTTGCCATTTTCCTTAATGCGATCATGTGCTCACATGGTCCCTGAAAGAGTTTGTTTTGATGATAAAACCTGCAATCGCAATGTCCCCCAATGAGTCTTTCTTCATCACTAATGATGATGGAGACTTTCTTTAATCCTCTCGCAAATTCTCCTCTATGTTCAATCGAATTTCCTTTTACCTCAAAAGAGCGATATTCCAGGGATTTTTTCTGTAAAATATCTACAGCCGCAGCTTCACGCTCGTTTTTATAGCGAAGTCTGGATATTGGTAATGGCTCACGGGAAAGCTCCCGGAGGCGGTAAACCTGATTATGCAGATCATAGACCACCTTACCTTCCTGGATAAAGTTTGTCAAAGCTGATTCAACAATCTCTACTTGAAGCCCCAATCTTTTACCAATCGATTCAGCACTTTCAAACCAGTTTTCCTTTAAAGCCAGAAATATTTTTTGTTGAGTCATTCCATCTGTCTCGTATCTGGGAGTCATTAAGTCGAAATTACTCGCCCGACTCCAATCATTATTTGTCCAGCCAGATAATCCAAGAGTAAAAACCATATCATTCAGGTCTACTTCAAAAAACGATGGCAAACCGGTTCCCATTAAGGTGATATTGATCTTTTGAGATACTGGAATAAGTCGCTCTAATAAATTCAACCTTCTTCGTCCCCACATTCTCACCTCTCCTTCTCTGTTGCCTTGATATACAGTCCTTCGGCAAACAATCGAGGAATTCCAGGGTTCGATGATCACTTCTACCAATTCGCCTTTTTTCAATTTCCATCGCAAAGATCTCGGTCCATGTTTTTCCCGGTTTCTTTTCAGGAAGAATAGAATATTGGCCATGTCCATAGGGTGAATCTCAAACTGATACGCAGGCATAGTCATGGCTGAACTTACCTGAAGGAATCCCCTCACCCATGATTCAGGAAGGTCAATTTTTACTTCTTTATAGCTTTCTTCATTCGTAGTAGTTACCTCAAATCCTGAAGGATCAATCACAAATGAGGTATCCTTATAATTCCTGATTTTCTGAAATTCCTGATAGAGGGGAACCGAATAGTCAATATTGGTAGTTCCGCAGGCAAATTCTCCGACTTCTTTAAATACATTATAATTGCAGCTCAGCTTTCCGTAAGAAGATTCGTCAAGGCTAAAACACTCAAAAAATAATTCATCCGGATGCACAGAAATCACAGGATCCAGGACAATCCAGGCTTCCCGGTCTCTTTTGTAAAGGTGATCGAAATAAGTTTTTCGGGCTTTAAAAAAAGGTCCCATCACCTCATTATAAGTTGCATTCATTTGCTGAAGCTCCTTTTTTTTAATTTCAAGTACATCTTTCAGTTCCGAATACCCTTCCATTGCTTCTGCAAACCAGATATCTTCCTGCTGTTTTGCCCATTCGAGGTACGCAGATTTGTCTCTGGGTTTGTAGCGATAATCAGAAACGACGATATGGTGTAAAGCAGAGATTGCTTCGCGGAAAGGGATCTTTTTGTTTAGTTTTCCGGAGAAGAAAGTGGGTTCGCGCAAGGCGTCAGGAACGAAGGACATATTTGTTGTACCTGATTCGTTTTTGACTGAAGTGCTGCCGCTGTATTTGTAGTTGAATTTCATTATTTTTTACTTTGACCTAATTTCTATCGGGACTGCTTTTAAACGTGTTTTTACATCCGGATACCGTTTATTAATCTCATTGAGAATGATCATGCATTGGGCTT
>JAGQVA010000077.1 GCA_020438265.1 Bacteroidota bacterium | reverse complement strand
ACAGATAGAACGCCAGTTCTTCATTGGAATCAAATAAGAGTTCAGTAGGAAGTTTCCCGTTGGCTTCATTCGCCCATTTTTCACTGATAGAACTGTGAGGATTAAAACCAGAGGCATTCACCTGCCTTCTGTAATTTTCCAGTTGATTTTGCCCGAATGCAAAAGTATAGCTGACAAGACCCCGGTCGTTTTCTTCCCTCACTCTGCCATTATCATAATAGTTTTTATTATGGAAAGCCATACCCCAGTTTCCAATATTAAATTGATTATCTGAAGCTGTCAGCGTAGAATCAAAATACTGAGCCTGATTATTTATGGTATGAAAACCGGGCGAAATCGTAAAAGTTGAGCTGCGATATAAACCAAATCCGGCGGGATTGAGGGCTGCTGATGACATATCCGCCCCAACTGCTGAAAAAGCTCCTCCGGTTCCCAAAGCTCTGGCAGTTCCGGTTATTGTACTTTGAGAGTGTCTTAACGCATCAATTTCGTTTTGACCAAAAAGGATGGTCACTGAAAGTCCTAAAATAAATCCTAAGCTTAATAATCTATTCCTTTTCATATTTTTTATACTGATCCAGGCTAAATATATAAATAAGGGCAGGTAAAAACCCGCCCTATTGAATATATGTGTATGAATTCTTATCTAATTTCTTCTTCTGACTCCTGATGAACTGGAACTTCCACTCGATGATCTTCCTGTGCTTGTGTTATTTCTGATTCCTCCAGAGCTGCTACCTGATGAAGAACGGTTCGGGTTGCTAAAGCTTGGACTCGTATTGGAAGGTCGGGAGAAGCTATTATTCCTGTTCTGGTAATTAGAGTTATTCTGGTTTAAAGAATTATTATTTCGGTTGGAAGGAGTTGAATAGTTTCTTGTGTTAGGAGAACTAATTGTACTATTCCGGCTATTTCTGGTTGTATTAGAAGGCGTACTGTATGAGTTATTTCTAATATTATTATTCCTTGAATTCACGCTATTGCGAGTGGAATTGGTAGTTCTGTTACCAGAATTATTATACCGGGTATTATTACTATTATTAATGGTACTACTGTTTCTCGAAGAGTTTGTGGTCGCGCTGTTTTGGCGAGTGTAAACTCTTGGAGCATTTCTGTTAATATTTGTAGTACTATTAGTAGTGCGATATCTCGGCGTCAGATACTGATTAGTGCTGGAAGCAGTCCTCGGATTAGGAGTAGCTACTCCTGATTTAGACGTATTGTCCCTGGCACTTACACCCTGGCGTGGAGAATAATCTCTCTGAGAAGTGGAGGTCGCCTGAGTAGAATTTCTTCTACGTGTAGTATAAGTATCATTCGTTACAGCAGTCCGATAGCGGTTCCAGCTTGGCGAAGAAACAAAACCGGTTGGTGGGCAATAGTAAGCTGAGTAATAAGCAGAAGAATATCCAAATGAGTTATACCCAAATCCTCCACCATATCCATATCCAAAAGGACTATATCCACCATAAAAAGGATCATATCCGTAATAAGCATTTACGAATGGATTATAGTAGCTGGAATATGCAAACTGATTGAATCTGCTGTAAGGATTCATGTAGGAATAAGAATAAAAACCAGGGTTTCCAAAAGTGAATGTCGCACCAAACCGGGGGCGATTCCAGTTGACCCATCCATAATTATTCCAACGATCCCAGTAAGGTGAACCCATTACATAGTACATATCATTGGTATAGTAAGGATCATAATATCTCCATGCATTATTGGTATTACCAAAACGGCGCATTCTGCGGGAGAAATAAAAATCATCCTCCTGATAATATTCGTCATAATAATTATCTACCTGACGGCGGTAACGATCAGGATTGTAAGCGTAATTATCGTTTCTGTCAGAGTCGCGATAATTATCCTGGTCACTCTGATAATTAACATTGCTGGTCTCAGTTTTCTGAAGGTCAGCACTGGTAACGTAAACATCATCGTATTCAGTCGATGACGAGTACCTGGGCCCAGTACAGGCTGTAAAAGCCAAAGCTGCTGAAGCCAGTAAGAAATAAGATAAAGATTTCATATCGTCAATTTTTGTTCACTTGTTCTAGTTTCGTAAATATACATAGTTTTGACCGAAATTTCTATTTCAGTCACTTATTGTAAATATATCAATTATTCTGACTTATAAAAGTAGCAATAATCAACCGTGTATATATACTTTATAAACGTGTGAAACCCTGGTTATGTTGATTCTAATTCCTGATTTTAATCATTAATAATGATGTCTTTCACCTTGTGGTTTCCGCCAAAACGGTATGCTACAGTCAGATTCACAAGATAGTCAGCAAAGGCCGCATCGCCATGAACAGTCATGCCTGAAGAAATCGAACGTTCCTTATCTTCATAACTTTGGGTTCTGTTGCGAATAAGGGCAACCGGGAGTGTGAAGTTTACAGACAAATGATTTTTGTTATAACTGACTCCTGGCTCTACAGAAATCGCATACCCGGGTCTGCGATAACCAGCATCTCCACCGATAATATCCTTGGCAGGTATACCTTCGATCCGCCCACCGAGATACGCGCTAAAACCCTGAATTGCAGGGTTATAAAATAAGCCAATACGCGCTGCATACTGATCAGCAACTGAAAATTCGCTACGACCATTTCTGGTTAATACTCCATTTGTTTCCTGCCAATTAAACAAATAATAAAGAGTGGTAGTAAGGGTAAAAGAGGGGGAAATAGAGTGGAATCCCTGTAAATCAAGCGTGATTCCCGTTCCTCCGTCTCCAGGCTGAATAGATTGATCCACCACTGCTTCTCTGGTTTCGCTTCGGTCTGGTCCCTGATTGTAAAAGGTGTCCATATAATTATACTTTCCGGTAGGCAATTTTACTCCTAAACCCAGGGCATAATTAAAGTTATGAACCTTTTCGTGGTCAAATAACCAGTAACCAACGCTTAGTCTCATATCTCCCAGACCTTGAGATGAAGTTGAATGTCTTTCTCCCAGGCCATTAGGAGGATTTCCACCGTGCTCATACATGGAAGAGCGGGTATTGTACACCAGAGGAAGAACCACATTTGCGTAGAGACGGTCTGTAATTCCATAACTTAAGGATAGATCCAGAAAAGCAGAATGGTTAATCACTTGCGTTCCCTCTTCAATTCGATTTGTTTCCTGCTCATGACCACGGAAATGGCGGAATGATTTGAAATACCTTGCGCCTGTAAGTGCCATAAACTCTCCCTGAGTCAGGTTAATAGATCCACCCATACTGCCTCCACAACCAGACATACCTCTGATGGCGACGCAGCCTTGAGCTTGTAATTCATGAAAAAAGGGGGAAAAGAGTAGTAAAGTAGTTAGAATAGTAAAAAATCGCATAATAACTAAGGTTAATGTTATTACCGGGCACAGAAAGGAATATACCCGGAGTAGTAATAGTGTTAATAATATTTTTAGGTAGGGCCCAGGAACTAATGTAGAATCTTTCTAAATAGAATCCTAAAAAAAAATCAATAAGCCGAATCGGATTTTGTTTTCCTCCCGTATGAGATTATTTTTGCACTCCATTAGTTAAAATAGAATTCATGGCCAAAGGAAACAAACTGACCTCAAGAGCGGAAAATTATTCCGAGTGGTACAACGAAATTGTAAAAAAAGCGGATCTGGCTGAAAACTCAGAGGTTCGGGGATGTATGGTAATCAAACCCTATGGTTATGCCATTTGGGAAAGGATGCAGAGAACCCTGGACGATATGTTTAAAGAGACCGGACATGTGAATGCTTATTTCCCGCTTTTTATCCCGAAATCGTTCTTGAGTAAAGAGGCTGATCACGTGGAAGGATTTGCCAAGGAATGTGCTGTTGTAACCCATTACCGGCTTAAAAATGATCCGGATGGTAAGGGTGTTGTGGTCGATCCAGAGGCTAAACTGGAGGAAGAGCTCATCGTTCGTCCGACTTCGGAAACCATTATCTGGAGCACTTATCGCAACTGGATTCAGTCTTACCGGGACTTACCTATTCTGGTTAATCAGTGGGCTAATGTCGTGCGTTGGGAATTACGTACCCGTATGTTTTTGCGTACAGCAGAGTTTCTCTGGCAGGAAGGACATACAGCTCATGCGACAAAGGAGGAAGCCGTTGAGGAATCCATCAAAATGCTCAATGTGTATGCCGAATTTGCCGAAAAAACCATGGCAGTACCAGTAGTGAAAGGTGCCAAAAGCGAAAGAGAGCGTTTCGCCGGAGCCCTTGATACCTACACGATTGAAGGATTGATGCAGGATGGAAAGGCACTACAATGTGGTACCTCTCACTTTTTGGGGCAAAACTTCGCGAAAGCTTTTGATGTAAAGTTTGCCAATCAAAATAATCAGGAAGAGTATGTTTGGGCTACTTCATGGGGTGTTAGTACGCGTCTGATGGGGGCCTTGATTATGACGCATTCTGATGATTCCGGACTGGTTTTACCTCCTGCGCTGGCACCTCATCAAGTGGTGATGATTCCAATTTATCGCAAAGACGAAGAAAGAGCCCTGGTGATGGAGAAGATGAATGAAATAGCAACTTCCTTAAAAGCAGCTGGTATTCGGGTGAAAATCGATGATGATGATACCAAAAGAGCGGGTTGGAAATTTGCTGAATGGGAGCTGAAAGGTGTGCCTGTGCGTTTGGCATTAGGACCAAGGGATCTTGAAAATGGCAAAATCGAAGTTGCTCGTCGTGATACACAAACCAAAGAGGTTGTGGATATCACCGATCATTTTGACCAGACCATAAAAGAGCTGCTCGATAACGTTCAGGAAGGCATCTATGAGAAAGCCCTCAAATTCAGAGAGGATAATACCCGCAAGGTAGATACCTGGGAAGAGTTTACGGCTGCATTGGAAGACGATATCCCTGGTTTCTTGCTGGCGCACTGGGATGGTACCACTGAAACCGAAGAAAAGATCCAGAATGAGTCTAAAGCTACCATTCGTTGTATTCCTATGGATGGAGAAGAGGAGGATGGGAAATGTGTGTATTCAGGGAAACCTTCCAAACGAAGGGTGCTTTTTGCGAAAGCATATTAACAATCAGGTGATGGCTTTTGGCCTTTAGCTAAAAGCCATCACCCAATAACTTCTACTCAATCACCAGCTGCCCAAAATCACTCGGCACTTTCACACTGGTCGTGGTTGGGTTAAAAGATATCGCAACAGGTCTGCCATCTACCAAACACTGGCGAGACTTATAAGGCAAACCGTGAAAAATAATCTGAAAAGTCTGATAATCAGCCTTAAACCCTCCTTCCTGATAGTTGGAAATCACTACCCGGTTTTTATCTCCTCTGAATTCAAAGCGATTCATCAGAAATTCTCCCAGCGTATATTCATAGCCATCACCATCATCGGAGTATAAATAACTGATTTCACCGCCATTTTTGTAATAAGCATGAAGGGTAAGTTCTGTGATGACTTTTTCTCCTACATATTGCTGTACCGGAGCAAGGGGAATCATCGAACCTGCTCTGGCAAACATAGGAATCTCATCCAGAGCTGCATCCTTCCAGATTTCCTGTTCTCCGAATAATGGTTCATGGGTGTTAAAATCATACCAGAGCCCTTTGGGCAGATACAAAAACCTTCCCTCAACTCCCTGTTCAGAAATCGGACAAACCAGCAAATGGTCTCCAAATCCAAATTCTTCCATACGGTGTAAAGTCTCGGGATCATGTTGATCGAGGAAGGAAAGTGGTCTTAGTACAGGTGTTCCGTTTTTTACATATTGCTGGAAAGCGGTATACAGATAGGGTAGGAGTTTATAGCGCAGTTCAATCGTTTTTTTCGCGATTTCCGTAAATTCCTCTCCAAATGACCAGGGTTCCTGATCTTTGTTGGGAATGGATTCCATACTTTCTATCACTGAATCTTCATCAATCGCAGAATCCCCCGTATCGTGATGCCCGATAGAATGAACCCTGCACAGTGGATGGAATATTCCCAGTTGTAACCATCTGACAAATAGTTCCCCATCTGGCGTGTCATTAAATCCCCCGATATCTGAACCGATAAATGAAAATCCTGAAATGCTCATTCGTTGAGACTGGGTATTCGCCAGGAGAAGGTGTTCCCAGTTAGCGACATTGTCTCCTGTCCAGGCAGAAGCAAATCTTTGTCCACCGGCATAAGTGGCACGGGTAATCATAAAAGGCCGCCGTGGATAACCATATTGTTTGACCCCTTCATAAGAAGCCCGGGACATTTGCATGCCGTAAACATTATGTGCTTTTAAATGGCTGGATGGATTGCCGTCGTAATTATGTCTGACATCCTCAGGAAAAGTTTTGCTGGGCACTTCAAAAACGGCGGGTTCGTTCATATCATTCCAAACTCCTCTGACGCCATTTTTTCTGATTAAATCGCGGAAAAGGTGAGACCACCAGGTTCGTACTTCCGGTTTGGTAAAGTCTGGGAAAAAACATTCTCCCGGCCAGACCTCTCCTTTCATATAAGGGCCATCAGACCTTTTGCAGAAATAGTCTTTCTCCAAAGCTTCTGTAAAAACAGGGTAATTATGATCGATTTTAATACCTGGGTCAATAATTACGACGGTTTTAAAACCGTCTTTTTCCAGGTCTTTGATCATTTTATCCGGATTGGGAAAACGATCCTTATTCCACGTAAAACACCGATACCCATCCATATAATCGATATCGAGATAAATGCTGTCGCAGGGAATCTGACGGGAACGAAACCCCGCAGCTATGTCTTTTACGACTGACTCCGGGTAATAGCTCCATTTACATTGATGGAAACCCAGAGCCCAAAGTGGAGGCAGTTCCGGCTTTCCTGTAAGGTTGGTATATTGCTCCGCGACACTGATCAGTTCTGGTCCATAAATGAAATAATAGTTCATTTCACCACCATGAGCCCAAAAGCTGGTCGCATTTTTTCTTTCTTTGGCAAAATCAAAAAAGGTGCGAAAACTATTATCGAAAAAGACTCCGTAGCCATTTCCTTTCCTCAGCCCATAATAAAAGGGAATAGCACGATAAAGGGGGTCAGTATGAGAATCGTAGCCAAAACAATCGGTTACCCAGTTTTGTAGTCGTTCATTTCTGAGGTTCAAATGGCATGATTTGTCTCCCAGTCCAAAAAAGCTTTCTTCCGGATCAGCGCTTTTGGACATAAAAACGATGGGGTTTCCATTTTGGTAATCTTCCCAGTGAAATCCTTTATCATCGTCCAGAATAATTTCTTTTTTGTTGTTTTGAATTCGGGTTTTTAAACCGGATTTGCTTATCAGGCAGGTAATCGCATCAGTAGAGATGGCAATCCGCCTGGGTGTTTCTGCCACGTTTATCGTCGCTTCTTTAGCTATAAAATCAGGAGAAATCGCGTAAGAGAAGTCGTTGGGGATATATTTATCAATTGAAAATCGGAACCGAAGCATCCTGTCCGATAGGATAAATAATTGTAAAATAACTCCATTATCACATTCAAAAACAAAACAGTTACCTTCCCGATACCAGTTGTTTAGCGTATCGGGATAGAGCTCTTCTTTATTAATCGCGGGTTGATTCATATTCTAGTAAATAAATGATTGCCTCAGATTTGCTGAGGGCTTAACAGAAAAATACAAGCATATATCATGCTTTTTTCTCGGAGGGGGGGAAGTGAGATGCAAGGGTAATTGCTTGTTGTACCCAATCGTTTTCCTGTTCAATTCGTTGTTGATCCCAGGACAATTCTTTGGCCAAATACCCAATGACCAGGTCCTTATATTGTCTGACACTTTCTATATCAAAGTACAATCTGCCTGTTCGCCGACTAAAAAAGTCCATTGTAGCGTTTACCATTTCAAAATTGATTCCAAACCACAATTCTGCCTTTATCAGTCCCTGCAAATTTAATTCATTTTGTTCGAAAAAATAATCGATAATGGTGTCAGTCTGTTGACCATAATTATGCACCAGATAATGTGCATCATACACGGAAAATCCATGAGGTTTTAGTTGTTGAAAAACATGCTCTTTAAAAATTTCAACATCATGAGCATCTTTGAATCCTCCTCCTGAGATAATGATTTCGTTGGTAAATACTTTTTTATAATGTTTATTCAGTTTTTTAGAGAGGCGTTTGGCAACCACATCAACTACTCTTTCTGCCATTTTCCGATAACCGGTAAGTTTTCCACCAGCAATAGAAAGCAGTTTGGTATCAGAAAGGAAAATTTCATCTTTACGCGAAAGCTCAGAGGCTGATTTTCCCTCTTCGTGGATCAATGGCCGCAGGCCGGCCCAACTGGAGATCACATCATCAATGGTAAGATTGACTGACGGAAACGTGTTGTTGATTCC
This sequence comes from Bacteroidota bacterium, assembly GCA_020438265.1. Lineage (GTDB taxonomy): Bacteria > Bacteroidota > Bacteroidia > J057 > J057 > JAGQVA01. Next base: position 3,999 of record JAGQVA010000077.1, on the reverse strand, counting down.
ATTTACCAAATATTCTACATCTTCTTTATTTGTCAGCGGGTTTTCTTTATCTCCTTTGTAATCGGTGTCTGTTGTCCCTACATAGGTAATTCGTCCACGGGGAATGGCAAAGACCATCCGTCCATCCGGAACGTCAAAATAGACGGATTGATGTACAGGCAGTTTTTCATGCGGAATGACAATATGCACCCCTTTAGTGAGGTGAAGACGTTTTTCCGACATGGATTTATTGATTGTTCTCAATTCATCCACCCAGGGACCAGCTGCACTGACAACCTGAACCGCATGTATATCGAAGATCTGACCCGAAATCAAATCTTTACAGGAAGCTCCTGTAACCCTGTCATTTTCATAAAGAAAATCTGTTGCCTCAACATAATTGATCGGAGCTGATCCATATAGAGAGGATGTTTTAATCACCTCCAGCGTCAGGCGGGCATCATCTGTACGATATTCGGCATATAGGCCTGCACCCTCTACAATTTCTTCTTTTAGCAGAGGCTCTCTGTCCATGGTTTCCTCTTTGGTGAGCATGACTCTTTGATCAGCACTCTCAACGCCAGCCAGTACATCATAGACCATGAGCCCCAGAGAGGTGGCAAATTTGCCGTAAGTTCCCCCTTTGATGAGCGGAAGCAGCATTTTCTCTGAAACAACCAAATGTGGGGCAAGATGATGAACTGTAGCCCTTTCCCTACCCACTTCCCGAACCAGCCCTATCTCCAATTGTTTCAGGTATCTCAATCCTCCATGAATCAGTTTGGTAGACCGGCTACTGGTTCCAGCTGCAAAATCCTGTTTGTCAATCAGCGCAACCTTCATCCCTCTGGATGACGCATCCAGAGCAATTCCCGCACCCGTGGCTCCGCCTCCAATTATCAGTAAATCAAAAGTTGAATGGGTTAAATATTCGATCAGGTCAGCTCGGTTTGTACTAGCCAGAAATTTTTGCATGAATGTTGGAAATTTACTCAGAATCGTGATTGCCAAAGTAAATAAAAATAAAAAGAGGCACAACAGTATTTGATTGTATGTACCTCTCCTTTCCTCAAAAATTGCTATATAAATACTAACTACAATTCAAATATGAGTATTTTTTTTGAGCATGTCAATACCTCATTTGCCTGATAATCAGGAGAAAAAAACCGAAAAGGAAAACGTAATCGATTTCGGTATATAAAAAACATATAAAAAAATTATAATTTTTTTATAAAAATTTTGGTTTGGGGTTTTTGTTCTTTTAAAAGTAGTGTAAAAAACACACTAAAGAGCTAAAAATTTCATTGGTGTTGTGTATAATTTCTCATTTTCTCAATCACCGTTTCCATATCTTGTGGGATCGGACTGTCAAAGGACATACGTTCTCCAGACGTGGGGTGATCAAAAGCCAGAGATTTTGCATGTAATGCCTGACGTGGGAGAATCTCAAAACAATTCTTCATGAATTGCTGGTACTTTTTGTGGCTGGGGCCATATACTACTGTATTTCCCCCATATCTTTCATCGCTAAACAGGGGATGGCCGAGAAATTTGAGGTGAACCCGGATCTGGTGGGTTCTTCCCGTTTCCAGTTTGCATTTGACTAATGTAGCAAATCCAAACCGTTCGAGTACTTCATAATGAGTAACGGCATGTTTCCCGACACTTCCATCAGGGTAAGCATAGAACAACTTCCTGTGTCGGGGATGTCTGCCAATATGCGCTACAACGGTGCCTTTGTCTTCCTGTACATCTCCCCATACAAGAGAAATATACTCTCTGTCTGTTGTTCTGTCAAAAAACTGCTTGGAGATATGAGCCATGGCATACTCTGTTTTGGCGATAACCAGAATGCCAGAAGTATCTTTATCAATTCTATGTACCAGGCCAGGCCGGGGAAATTCCGCCTCTTTTTTGGGATTGGGTAAATGCTGAAAATGCCAAAGCAACCCATGAATCAGGGTTTGGGTACGATGGCCAAGGCTGGGATGAACAACCATTCCCGGAGGTTTGTTGACAATGAGGAGATCGTCGTCTTCGTAAGGAATATCCAGCGGAATATCTTCAGCCTCCAACTCCGGCGGAGGAGGGTAGGGGAGCATCAGCTTGACCTCATCGCCCGGTTTTACCTTATAAGATACCTTTACTTCTTTTCCGTTGACTGTGATAGAACCGGTTTGGGAAGCATTTTTGATTCGGGAACGTGTGGTAAAAGGAAGTAAATTGGCCAGAAACTTGTCTACCCTCAAAGGTTTTTGACCACTGGTAGCTCTTAGCGAAAAATGGTCAAACAAGTCATCATCTTCCGGATCTGAACTCTCCGGATCAGATCCCTTAGGATCGTCTTTTTTGCTGAAGTGTTTTGTCAGTCTGAAATCATTACTCTCCCTTTTCATCCACCTTCTGTTTTTGCGGGTTCTGATAAGCTTCTACATAAGGTTTTTTCCACTTAAAGGTAGCATAGAAAAATAATACCAATCCTCCAATGAATAAAACAGAGGAGATAATTTCAGCCTGAGTGATTTCTCCACCGAAGATATGATAGGTAGAATTGACTCTGATTTTTTCAATGAAAAAGCGTTCCAGCCCATTAAACATCAAATAAATACCCATTAACTGTCCCCAGTAGGGTAATCTTTTGCGAATGAGCCATAAACCTGCAAAGATTGCCAGAGACATGACTACTTCGTAAAAAGGTGTAGGGAAAACCGGAGTCGCCAATACACTACAATAATCTCCTGTACAGCCTTCGATAGGAATTCCGTCATTCAGGACATTATGAGGGTAGTTATAACTCCAGACCCAGTCAGGAGCCCAGGAAAGCCAGCCTGGTTTGGGAGCGGTATTATCAATTCCCCAGTCTCCATCTCCTGCTACCTGACAACCGATTCGTCCGATTCCATACCCAAGCATTAAAACAGTAGCAACAGAGTCTGCGAAAGGGAGGACCGGATAGTTCTTTTTAATTATATACCAGGTAATACCTGCAGCAGCGACAATTAACCCTCCATAAAAGGTTAATCCATCAAAGGAGAGGAGAGAACCAATTGGGTCCTTCACAAATGTATCCCAGTATTCGAGGTTATGAAAAACTTTGGCTCCAAGGATTCCTCCAATAAAGGCAATGGTAAAAACAGTACCCAGATCTTCAATGATTCCATGATCCTGCATTTCAAATTTTACCTTCTCCTTTTTCTTTTTCAGGAATTCGTAGAGCTTATATCCTCCTGCAGCCAGTGCAAAAATCAGAGCCCAAAGAAAGGAACCATCAGTAGATAAGATCGCCTCCTGGGGGTTACGGGCAAAACCTGTATAATCCTGGAACATCAGTCCCAGTTTATAACCCAACAACCCAAAAAGGGCAAAATTGATAAGTATATCGAATTCTGAAATGGGGCCGCCAACTTTTACCTTGATTTTTTTAGTAGAAAAAATTCCGGCGGCTTGTTTGAGCTTTAAATCATAAGCCAGCACAAAATAGGCTACTATGAAACACAGGGCAACAAAAAAGCCAAAAGACTGGATCGGCAGGATAAAATTGGTGCCTAATATATCATTAATAAAATCGCTAATTCTCGGATACATGAAATCTCAATATTATTATGAGGCGAAAGATACAACAAAATCCGGGAATGAGTAAAGAACCCGTTACAGGGCAAAAAGTGATCGTTACTTTTTGCCCTGTATCAAGCTAATTGTTGCTCCGCCATGCATGGCAAATCCATTTGTATTTTCGGGTGAAATCAATCCCAGGCCATTATCTACAGAATAGAAAAGATTCAGTCTTACTTTTTTTGCAATATCAAATTTCCCCTGACCATAAAGCCCCACACCATATTTTTCAAGATTACCACCGTAAACATGGGCTCCAAGGGTAAAATATTTCCCCAGATTCCTTTCATAACCAATCAAAATCAAAGGCAAGGGAGAACCCAGGCTAAATTCTGAAATTCCCGCCTGAAGCATGAGATGAAGCCTTTGGAGACTATCCAGTTGATAAGTCGCTCCTAAGGTAATGGT